>JQID01000046.1 GCA_000770645.1 Desulfosporosinus sp. Tol-M | reverse complement strand
GGGGTTTTTGCACTAGAATCACAATTATACTACCGTTTAAATATTTGTAAACATTTTAGCGAAAATGGTATGCTCCCTTAGAGGTAGACAGATAAAATAATAAAAATCTGTTACTGGAAAAAGAGCATTGAATGCCGTTAGCTGAAGCCTGACACTTGCATACATCTATCATTATTATGATATAATATTAACATATATAGTGATAAAGGAGAATGATTATGCCTACAATCAAACCTATTTCCGACTTAAGAAATAATTTCAATCAAATATCTGAAATCTGTCACAATGATGGTGAGCCAGTCTTTATCACCAAGAATGGTCAGGGCGATCTTGTTGTTATGAGCATGGCCTTATACGAAAAACAACAAGCTCTCTTAGACCTCTATCAAAAACTTGGTGAAGCCGAAGCTCAAAGCAATTCAGGCGTTGAACGGATTTCCCATAAAGACTTAATGAAAGCTTTGAGGAAAAAGGTTAATGGATAAGAAGTATCACGTTGAGTATCTTCCAATCGCCAAAGAAGATTTATTCGGCATATTCGGGTATATTCAGATTGATGATCCTTCAGCTGCACAGAGCTTTCTTGATCAAGTAGACGATGCAATTTCTAGACTCGAGACCTTTCCCTATATGGGGTCAGTTCCGAAAGATATTCGACTCATGCATCTAAATTATCGTGTTCTAATAATAGGAAATTACCTTGTCTTCTATGTTGTACTAGGTGAAATAATTGAGATCAGGAGAATCCTTCACGGAAAAAGACAATTCAGCTTCTTGATATAGCTCCGAAAGCCAGATTTCAGCTAACGTTTCGCACGAACGTTTTCGCCATTCCCGCAGCGTCATATACATTCATATTTTCTAAGTTGCGGGAATGGACGTGTTATAGGACGTTATCACCTTAAGATAATGCTTGAGCAAAGATTGCACAATAATCTATTTTCGCATATAATATGAATGTGAGAAATTCATATTTTCTACAGTGAGGTGATTATCATGTTAACTGAAATTAGAAGTAGATCCCAAATAACTATTCCATCTGAAATTATTAAGAAACTAAATCTAAAACAAGGTGATACTTTAGATGTTGATATTGAAGGTGATCAAATTGTCCTTCGTCCAGTTATTGCAATCCCTAAAGATCAAGCATATTTTTGGACGAAAGAATGGCAATCTGAAGAAAAACAAGTTCAGTCTGATATTGAAAACAACAAAATAAACTTTGCCAAATCAAAAGATGAGTTATTTGAGGATCTTGGCCTATGAGGTTCTATTATTCAGACCTCTTTAAGGAAAAAGTAAAACTATTAAATCCAAATGTTAAGGAGGCTTTAAAAGGCAAGCTTGAATTAATGGTTCAAAACCCCAAACACCCTTCACTCAGAACCAAGAAAATTAAAGGATCCTCTGATATTTATGAAGCAAGCATTACGATGAATTATCGAATGACATGGCAATATTATCAAGATGGTATCCTTCTTAGAAATGTCGGCGAGCATGATAAGACTCTAAAAGATCCCTAACGACTTAAAATTAAGCTCCGAAATGATAATGTCAGATTTACGTCCCGTGAATTCCCGAAGTCTGGTTACTACGTTCATATTCTCTTAGATTTTGGGAACACTCTGTTGTACTAAACCGCTGCGCGGTGGCTTTTGAAACCATACTTTACTTAGTTTCATGATATCATCTTTTCAGTTTAATCCTATTAAATTTGAAAGGATGATTTTTTATGTCTCAGCACTCCCAAGCTCTGTCATCTCATCTTCAAGCTATGAAGTTCGAGATGGAACTTCGAGGCTATTCTCCACAAACACAGAGTCATTATCTCTGTCATCTAAGGCAACTTGAAAAGTACACTAATAAGCCTGCCCTCCAAGTATCCCCTGATGAACTCAAACAATTTCTTCATCATCGAATTAAGTTAGGCATTAGCTACAGTAATATCAATATTTCCTGCAATGCGTTTAAAATCTTTTTCAACAAAGTACTCAGTTACAACTGGTCAGACGACGTTATTATCCGTCCTAAACGACCTAAATCGCTTCCCCACGTTCTTTCCAAAGACGAGATTCTTTCCATTATGGATCAGGTACTTTATCTTAAACATAAAACGATTCTCTTAACCACGTATTCTTCAGGCCTACGCATTAGCGAAACGCTTAATCTCCGCATCTCAGACATTGATTCGAAGAATATGTTGATCCGGGTTAATCATGGTAAAGGCAACAAGGATCGTTTTACAATTCTGTCCCATGAAAACCTTAAAATGCTCAGGCTCTACTGGAGATTTTACAAACCTACTGACTTGCTTTTCCCTGGTCTCGTTGAAGGTAAACCCATAGCCGCTACGGGCATTCAACATGTCTTTAAAGTGGCTAAAGACAAGGCTGGTATCACAAAACCCGCGACGGTCCATACGTTGCGCCATTATGTAGAGCCCCAGATTATGGAGAGTATAACACAAAAATCTCCTAGAACAGCTTAATTTATGTGAAAACACTCCCCATAATTTTTTACTCGCATAGTGAATTTAACCATCTCATTAAGTTGCCGTCTTCCTCCCAGTTTGGTAGTCCGTGAGGCACTAAATCCGGATACGCATTTTCAATAGCTTTGCGTTTCATCTCACTGTCTGCCCGGGCATATATTTCGGTTGTTGAACAATCACTATGACCAAGGAAATCCCGGATATATATCAAGTTAACTCCTGATTGAAGCAAATGCATGCTTTTGCTATGCCGGAATATATGGGGTGTGACTGGGAATCGAACACTAAAGTCACTGCTGTTTTTTGCTTCTTTTACGTATTTATTGATGATATAAGATATTCCCCAACGAGATAATTTTTGGCGTTTCTGGTTAACAAATAAGAAATTTTCAACATCTGCCATGCCTGAACAGCTTTTTCGAGTATCCAGATAGGAACTAAGCAGTGTTTTGGTGTTACTCATAATTGGAACCTGACGAATCTTGCTTCCCTTTCCATGCAGAGTGATGACTGCAGGGTCCATAAGGCGGATATCTTTAACTTTTAGATTGATGAGTTCGTCAACTCGTGCCGCTGTGTCATAGAGCACTGACAAAAGAACCAAATCGCGGAATCCATCCTTTGTGGAACTATCCGGTTGGGATAAAATAATCCGCATCTCATCGCCAGTCAGATAGGATACTAAGTGCTTTGGGCTTTTCTTGTTTGGAATCGCTAATATCTTTTGGGTTTCATAGAGGTTTTCCGGAAATTCTTTCTGGGTATATCGGCAGAAGGAATGAATAACGGCCAATCGATGATTCCTGGTAGGTATGGAACAGCCTCGCGCTGTCTCAATCCATTCTAAGAAGCCCAGTACAAGTTCCTTAGTAAGCTGAGCCATCG
Source organism: Desulfosporosinus sp. Tol-M (assembly GCA_000770645.1). Classification (GTDB taxonomy): domain Bacteria; phylum Bacillota; class Desulfitobacteriia; order Desulfitobacteriales; family Desulfitobacteriaceae; genus Desulfosporosinus. Next base: position 20,966 of record JQID01000046.1, on the reverse strand, counting down.
TAATTCTCTCAGGAGCTAGTCCTTTGCAGGTTTCACAGTAGGTAAGGAACAGCTTGAATGTATCCCTGTAGGCAGCAATCGTATGGGAGCTTACGTTTTTCTGACCGGGAAGGTACTGAGAGAGGAACCCGGTAAGGTATCTCGGGAAGTCACTTTCCCTCATATTTGCCGTCCCCCGTTCGGAATAACATATCCAAATTCCGCTTCCGTTCGGCTGATCAGATCAGGATACAAGTCTGCTGTAAGCCTCAAATAATATTGGGTTCCCCGAAAATCGGTATGTCCCATATAGGCTGCTAGATAGGGCAGGACTGTCATAAGTTCCGCACCGGAGAGTACCCATTTTTTTAGACAACAGACAGCGAAGGTATGGCGAAGGTCGTGAACCCTTGGCCCGGCGGACGTATGCGGAATGTCCGCCATAAGCAGATAATCCCGAAAACGACGGTAAACGGCACTTTTATCTGTTCTGTTTCCAGTCATACTGGGAAACAAGAAGGAGTCGTCCTTATTGAACCTGTGGTACGTATCCAGCAGAAGCTGTATTCGTTTGGCCAGACTCTGTGCAATAGGGACAAACCGATCTTTATTATTCTTGGCATGACGAATGACGAGTACATTTTTCTCAATGTCGGTGTCCTTAAGCTGCAGGTTCAGTGCTTCTGAGACTCGTAAACCACTTCCATACAGAAGACGGAACAGTACCGGATCCAGCACGTTGCGGTTGTTTGTTCCTTCCAAGGGGTAGGCATCCACTGCCATAAAGAACTTATGCAACTGCTTTTTCGTAAATATATAAGGAATATGAGAATTCCTCTTCATGGAGGCGGATTTAATTATGGGTATATGAACTGAATATCCATGCCTGCTAAGGAATTTGGCAAAATCCCTCATAAGGATTTCCTTTTTGTAGTGAGTACATGGTTTTTCAAATTCACCATAGATATAGCGGTCTAGCATCGGCTTTGTAAGATGGATTCCGCTGTATCCGTTGTAATAGCAGTAAGCATCAAATCGTTCCAATTCTCTAGTCTGTTTCTTGTACTTGAAGTTAGTCATTTTTTTCTCCTGGATGAATGTACGGAGAAAGTCCTTCAAGTCACTTTTCCATTCATAGATTCTTCTCATAGGCTCACCTCATCCGGATCAAGAGCACATCGGCGAAGGCCTGAAAGATCAATCTTTAAATGGAGGCTTGTTGTATTTATGTTCTGGTGGCCAAGCGTCTCGGAAATAACAGGGAGCGTTGCATTGCTCTCCAGCATATTCCTTGCTAGCGTGCTTCGCAACGAATGCAGTCCGCAGTGGACATCGAGAGGTATATTCAGCCCAGCCTTGACCATGTAACGATGCAATTCTCTGTGGAAACTTTCGTTCTCACCAAAGGCGTCGAATGGTGCCCGATGGCGAACAAATACCCTATCGCTTGAGGTCTGGGGACGTCCGTTCTTTAGGTAATCAATGATCGCCCAGCCAATATCCTCAAGAAGAGGAAGCTCAAGCGGCCGCTTCGTTTTCTGCATACTGATGCTTATGGTCTTCCGTTTCCAGTTGAGGCTAGAAAGCCTCAATCCGCGAAGGTCGCTGACACGCAATCCGAGCCGGACAACTATCAACAGAATGGCATAATCCCGTTTTCCTTTTGGATCTGCCCGATCAACTGCCCCTAGCAGTTTCTTCACATCTTCGGTGTTCCATGAATAAGGAATAAATGCATTGCGCATCGTCCTAACTCGAGGCAGGGATTTAGAGAGGTCTTCCTTTGTAAATGCCTGCTGATACAGGAAGAAGAGGTAATTACGCATAACATACAGGATAGTGCTTACATATTTAGGTTTTGCGGTGCTGTAATTTCCTGGAAATTTTGTGACCTCAGAAGGAGTAATATCTAAGGAGCTCTTAATATTTTCGTCATTAAGGAAATAAAGAAACTTATGTAAGATATTATTATTGCTCACGATGGTCGAGCCAGCGTAATGACGTTCTTCATAGGATTCCTGGAAAAGAAGGTATTCTTCGTTAAAACCTTCTGGACACTGAAAGTCGGAAATCTTTGACCGCATGTAGAAGGATATGCTCCCGGTCTTCATGTATACGAGTAGGTTCTGGACCGGTTTCATAAATATATTGGTCTTCCTGTCACCTCGCCCATAAAAACCGTCCATTGATGTTCCGGTACGGTTACGCACATACTCAAGGCCGACTTCCTCATTCAATGTTACGTAATTATTGGATTGCATGAACCTGAGGAGGCCATTATACACGCCCCGATGAACCTTGAGAGTAGTTAACGCATACCCTTGCTTTTCCTGAAGTAAAAGCACTTGATCCATAATCTGTTTCAAATCGAGTAGTTCATCCATAATAATCATCCTTTCTTTTCTAGTTAGGATGATTATGAAGTATTATGGTAAGTGATCCAATAAAAAAGACCTACAATTGGTCAAATCATAACAACACTCTCCATAATCTGGGGCTCTACATAATGGCGATTATGGGGAGCTCTCCATAAACGCCATAGTTTTGCCTCACATCTTCTTGAAAATAATACTGACACAACGCATCGATTCAAATTCTTATGGGACATAACAATATTTCAACGACCTCTAAATATATCCATCTTTCAACTCGGCATATTTCCTCAGTGAAAAGCCCTCTTGACGGATGTGATTCAGATGCCTGAACTTCAGGATATTTTTAAGTCCGTTCGTCTTAAACGTCTTTCTCCGGCTCAGGCCAAAGCCTTTCATATAATTCGACATTGCAGAACCTCTACTCTTGGTTCCCATGCCCAAGTTTGCATGGAATGTGGTGTTAAGGAGGTTTCCTTCAATTCCTGTCGTAACAGAAATTGTCCTAAATGCCAGCATTCTGCTCAGCAGGAATGGGTTGAGTCTCAGATGTCCGAACTTCTACCCGTCGGTTATTTCCACGTCGTTTTTACCCTACCTCAGGAACTTAACAGCCTTGTTTTGCAAAATCAGAAGCTTCTTTATTCCATCCTAATTAAATCAGCAGGCCATACGCTGATGGAACTGGCTAAGGACTCTAAATTTCTTGGAGCCATAATTGGCGTTACTTCGGTCCTCCATACTTGGGGACAGAATCTGTCCTTTCATCCCCATGTGCATTGTATCGTTCCTGGAGGGGGGCTTTCCAATAATGGTCTTCATTTCGTTCGGTCGAGCAAAAAGTTCTTTATTCCGGTTAGAGTTATTTCCGAGAAGTTCAGAGGTAAGTTCCTCGACCTCCTCAAACAAGCCTATGATAATGGGGAAATTGCTTGCTTTAACGAGGCCGCCAAACTTACGTTAAGAAGCAATTTCCTTTCCCTTGTCGACACCTTATATTACAAGAATTGGGTTGTCTTTTGCAAGAAACCGTTTAAATCTCCTGGGCATGTTGTACGTTATCTGGGACGCTATACTCACAGAGTTGCTATTAGTAACTCTAGAATTCTGGCGTTTGACGGTCAATCGGTTAGTTTTGCCTGGAAGGACTATAAGGATAGTAATAAGTCTAAAGTTATGACTCTGGATGCAGCTGAGTTTTCCAGACGGTTTCTTCTTCATGTTCTTCCCGATCATTTTGTTAAGATCCGGCATTATGGTCTCCTCAGCAGCCGTAATATTAAGTCAAAGCTTTTTAATTGTATAGGCTTACCGGAAACAAACCCTTACCTCTAACTGTTAAAGTCCAGAAAAAAATTAAAACCTGCCGTTCCTGTGGAGGTACTCATATTATTACGATTCTTATTCCATATTCCTCGGCTACGGCCTCAAGTCCATGAGCACTGTGAAACTGAATAGTTTCGGAAAACTACCCACTTTGGGGAGGGGGTAAGTCTATTCATTTTTAAGGGCTTTACCAGGTATTTTCAACCCTAAAAGGTAGATTCTCCTATGTAATGTCTTTGTCCAAAAAATTTATGCCCAAATAAAAAAGATTGAATTCCCATAATGATCGAGTGTCGCTCGGCAGACGGTTCAGTACAACATGAGATTCATGAGGTTCTGTACCCTGCACCGAATAATTACGTTCCTTTAAGCTATTGACTTTAATCAATAGCTTTTTCTCTTTCTATGAACCTCATGAATCTCTAGAAGTTAGGCGAAGGCTTTGGCCCAAAAGAAAACCCCGGGCAAATTATGTGTTCTCCCAAGGTTGTAGTTTCATATTATTTAAATCTCTTGCCGCATGAATTATAGCCAATACAAGAATTGATTCATCACTTAGTTTGTATATTAACCGATAGTTATAAAAAACGATCTCTCTAATCTTTTCATCTTCAACTTCAGGAACTTTTCTTCCCAGATTAGAAAAATTAGAGAGTTTTTCAACCATCTCTATAATTCTGCCAGTAAATTCTATAGCATAATATTCCGAATCTCTTTCAATAAATTCTTTTATACCTTCTAAATCAAGTACAGCCGACTCTGACCATTCAATTCTCATTTATTTAATATCCTCTTCTTAACATCTTCATGAGAATATACCTTTCCATCCTCTGCTGCTTTCAGGGACAGATCGATTTTCTTTTTAACATATAATTGGTACATTATATCATCCAAAGTTGCTTGATCGGGTAGATTCTCAATTATTTTTATGACTGCATCCTTTACTTGACTCATAAAATTCACCTCTTCAAAAAGCATTATTACTTATAGTATACATCAAAAACAAACATTCTACAGATAGTCCCCAAATAATGTCTTTCACCAAAGCTTTCTCCTAACGTTTCGCAGGTTCCCGCTGCGTCCTAACCGCATTCATCACCCTCTAAGTGGCGGGAACCTGCTATTGTACTAAACCGCTGCGCGGTGGCTTCCTTTACCTCCAATTTTACATCAATGATATCATCTTTAATGGATAATTCTAGTTATTCAGAAAGGATGATTTTTTATGTCTCAACATTCCCAAACGCTGTCATCTCATCTTCAATCTATGAAGTGAACCTCATGAATCTCTAGAAGTTATCTGAAGGATGCCGAACCCAGACCTAGAGGTTGCCATGGACGGCAACCCCTAGAATATTAGGTTCGCAAATTCACATCTACAAATTCCGCATTTTCAACATTGCCAATTTCATTAAGATCACTTTGTAGTTGTCCATCTGCATTGTAGAGTTCAATTGATTCCAAATCTGATTGGGTCGATGAATATATGATATATGCCTTATCCACGTCCTCCTTTATGACTTCTCCATTTTTAAACTTAACAACAATATATTGAATTTCTACCGGTTTCTTTGTATTCGACTTTATGTCTAATTTAGTATTATTGAAATTCCCAAAAACGATGGTCTTATTTTCATAATCCAACTTATTCGCAATAAAACACATGCTAAGTGGCATAACACCCTGTGCATTCTTTTCTATTACTTGCTCCTTGTTTATGAGTAATAATTTTGTATAGGCATGTCCATCCCCAGAATACTTTTTGGCTAAAACTAACATCTTGTCATCCATTGGTTTTTGAGCCAGGATCTTCAATTCGCCGTTATTTAACGGTTCAAACTTCTTATAGTATAAGTCAACTCTCTCGCTAATCGATTTATTTGCAGATTGAGAGCAACCTCCCAAGATGAGCAAACCGATAACAGCAATACATATCCCATATATTAATTTTCTATTCAGTCTTTTTAACTCCCTCAAAACGCTATCTCCTATCTTTCCCGCGCGCCATGAATGGCACGCCCCTCGGGCATCAAAATGAAAAGAGCCGTATTAAAGTCCTTTTAGAAAGAGATTATGCCGTCTTTCCTCTCCAATGCTGGTCTCTTCCCTATGCCCTGGAAAAACCCTGGTCTCATCCGGAAGAATCAGAAGTTTTTTCTCTACACATTTAAGGAGCAACGCTCGAGCGTATGCCCCGCCCGGAAAATCTGTGCGGCCGATTGATCCGGCAGAAAGTGTATCTCCACTGAACAGCCCTTCATCGCTTAAAAAACAAACGCTGCCTGGAGAGTGGCCGGGAGTTGTAATCACTTTTAATTTTTTCTTGCCAATAGTCAGCTCTTGCCCATCTTGAAGATCAAAATCCGCGCTCTCAAGAACGACATTCATGCCAACCTTACAGGAAAGATTCTTCTTGGCATCGGTGAGCATCTCCGCATCGCCTGCATGAATCCCCACTAAAACATCCTCTCCCAAAAGTGCTCTTAGCTCTTCCACTCCGCCGATGTGATCCACATGCCCATGGGTCAGCAGAATATACTCTACCTTGAGGTCCTTCTCTAAAATCCAGCGGTAAATATTTTTGGCATCTCCTCCCGGGTCAATGATCGCTGCTTTCCTGCTTTCCAAACAAGCAAACAGATAACAATTTGCCCCCAAGGTGCCCATAGCTCGCCCTTCAATCATTAATAATCACTCCTCAACCTAGAATCTTAGGAAGGGATTATAGCGTTTTTCCGCTCCAATGTTGGTTTCTCCCATATGCCCTGGGAAAACCCTGGTCTCATCCGGAAGAATCAGAAGTTTCTTCTCCACACCTTTAAGGAGTAAATCCATTGATCCTCCCGGAAAATCTGTGCGGCCGATTGACCCGGCAAAAAGCGTATCTCCACTAAACAGCCCTTCATCACTTAAGAAACAAACGCTTCCTGGAGAGTGGCCGGGAGTGGAAATCACTTTTAATTTTTTATTGCCAATGGTCAGCTCTTGCCCATCTTGAAGCAGAAAATCCGCCCCCTTCAGAACGACATTCATCCCAACATTCCGGGAAAGATTCTTTCTTGCATCGGTGAGCATCCCCGCATCAGCTGCATGAATCCCCACTAAAACATCCCCCAAAAGTGTTCTTAGCTCTTCCACTCCGCCGATGTGATCCACATGTCCGTGGGTAAGCAAAATATATTCTACCTTTACGCCCTTCTCTAAAACCCAACGGTAAATCTTTTTGGCATCTCCTCCAGGATCAATGATAGCTGCTTTCTTACTTTCCAAACAAGAATACAAATAGCAATTTGCCCCCAAGGCACCCACAGCTCGTCCCTCAATCATTTACAATCACTCCTTCTAAAATTTCCTTTCACTATCCATAAGTAATGTTACCGGTCCATCATTGATCAGCTCCACATTCATCTGAGCTTGGAAAACTCCTGTTTCTACCTTCATCCCCCGGCTGCGCAGTGCTTCCACGCTCCGCTCATACAAGGCCTTGGCGGACTCCGGCGGTGCAGCGCTCGTAAAGCTGGGGCGTTTCCCCCTTCGGCAATCGCCATAGAGCGTAAACTGAGAAACTACCAGGATTTCACCGCCTACATCATGAACGGATCGGTTCATTTTCCCTTTATCATCTTCAAATATCCGAAGATCCACGAGTTTATCAACCATCCAGTTTACATCTTTTTCTCCGTCGTCTTGTCCGACAGCCAACAAGACCAAGAGCCCGGCGGAAATCTCCCCCACATTTTCTCCATTCACTGTGACTGATGCCCTCTTTACGCGCTGAACCACACTACGCATGATTACTTTCCTCCTGAATGAATCCGTTCGACATCCGTAATGTTTTTGACCTTACGGATTTTATTCATTACCATTTTAAGCTGTTCGACGTTCCGGATCTCGACACGCAACTGAATATGCGCAATTTTATCTTTTCCAACCCGGGCATTTATCCCTAAAATATGGGTATGTGTTTCTAAGACCGTGTTCATTACATCGGTAACCATGTGATCCTTGTGCTTCCCAAAGATTTGAATATCAACGGGATAGGTAGCATCAATCTGTTCGTCCCACATTACCTCCACCATCCGTTCACGCTCTTCCTGAGAGTGACTGAGGATATTACTGCAATTCCCGCGGTGAATAGAAACCCCACGTCCCCGGGTAATATAGCCAATTATGTCGTCTCCTGGCAAAGGATTACAGCACCGTGAGAAACGCACCAACACATTATCTACTCCTTTAACCCGAACCCCGCGGGAGGCTTTACCATAATGGCTCGGTTTTTTCCCCTCCCCTTGTTGAAGTGCGGCAAGGAGCATCTTATCCCGTTCTTCCTTAGCCAGTTCCTCACGTGAGCGCCCCAGGACCTTATTGAGACTTAGTACACCGTCTCCTATGGCGACGTACAAATCATCCAGCCCTGCAAAATTTTGGCTCCTGCTGATTGCTAAGAGGCTTTCCTGTTTCAAGACACTGCCTGGATCAAGTCCAAGTTTACGGACCTCACGCTCCAGACTTTCACGACCACGAGCGATTTTATCTTCCCGTTGCTCCTTCTTAAACCATTGACGAATCCTATTCTTTGCTTGAGAAGTTTTAACAAAAGCTAACCAGTCCCGGCTTGGCGCCCCCCCTTGCTTCGACGTAAGAATTGTTAGAATGTCTCCATTAGTTAATTTCGTCTCGAGTGAAACGATCCGGCCATTAATCTTCGCCCCAATACAACGATGCCCAACATCCGTATGGACACGGTAAGCGAAGTCAACCGGACAAGAACCGGCTGGCAGTTCAACCACATCCCCTTTAGGAGTAAACACAAAGACGGTATCTGAAAATAAGTCAATCTTTAGGGATTCCATAAATTCTCCGGCATCCGGGGAATCATGCTGCCACTCCAGTAACTGGCGTAACCAAGAAAGCTTTTGCTCAAAGTTAACGCTCGCTGCTTTGTTGCCAGCTTCTTTGCTACCGCTTTCTTTGTACTTCCAATGCGCAGCAATGCCGTATTCGGAAGTTCGGTGCATTTCAAACGTCCGGATCTGAATTTCAAAGGGTTCACCGTTAATCCCGATGAGTGTGGTATGTAAAGACTGGTACATATTGGGTTTGGGCATGGCAATATAGTCTTTAAAACGCCCTGGTATCGGTTTCCATAAAGTGTGGATGATTCCCAGCACCTCATAACAATCATTGACCGAGTTAACAACCACTCGAATCGCCGTTAAGTCGTAGATTTCGCTCAATTCTTTGTTCCGGGTCGTCATTTTACGATAGATGCTGTAAAAGTGCTTAGGACGGCCGGCGATGTCTGCATATATTTTAAATTCATTCAATCGTTCACGCATTTGAACAATGACTTCATTGATATAAGATTCACGTTCCTGGCGTTTCAGAGCTATCTTTGCAACTAAATCATAGTATTCCTCAGGTTTCAGATATCGAAATGAAAGATCTTCCAACTCCCATTTAATCCTAAAAATTCCGAGACGGTTAGCCAAAGGGGCAAAAATTTCCAGAGTTTCTTGGGCAATTTCTTTTTGTTTTTCGATCGAATGATATTTCAAAGTACGCATATTATGAAGGCGATCGGCCAGTTTGATGAGAATAACGCGGATGTCCTTGGCCATTGCCAAAAACATCTTGCGCAAATTCTCCACTTGCTGCTCCACCTTACTCTTGTACTCAATCCGTCCAAGCTTGGTCACTCCATCAACAAGCAAAGCAATTTCTGAACCAAATTCCTTTTCAATATCTTCAATCGTATACGATGTATCTTCCACAACATCATGAAGCAGGGAGGCAGCAATAGTAGCCTCATCCATTTCCAGTTCAACTAAAATCCGGGCGACTTCAAGGGGATGGAAAATAAAGTCTTCCCCGGAGTTTCGATGTTGATTCCGATGGGCAACTTCAGCAAATCGATAAGCCTTGTCTATAATTTCCAGACGTGCCTGTGGGGATTTCTTCTGCAGTTTTTCCCTTAACTCCGCGAAGGACATTGGCGAACTCCTCTCCTCCACATATACCCTTGGTTAATGTTCAATACAGCTCTTTACCCATTTTTTTCAGTGTAATCATTAATAGTTCACTTTGGAACTTTGATGCTCTGTTTACGCGTTCTTTTGAATTTCGGTAGCGTAAAGAAGAGTCGAGATCCAGCTTGCTCTGAGCAGGAACCCATTCTAAAGCAAGCTCACCCGTTCCCCCAAGGCAACGAATAAGCCCCAATTCTTCAAATATTTTAAGGGCGATCCGTTCAGAACTTGAGATCTTTGAATCGCATCCAAAGTGAAAGGGGTTAACTATTTTCGCTCTGACCAACAGATCCCTGTAGATCGGGATGAGTTCTGTGCGCGCTAAGGATCCACACCGCCGGCGAACTGTTTCCTCATGGACACTTTGAAACTCTGCAAGCGCAATGCGTTGTATTCCCAATTGTCTCAGTTTCTCTATCCCTTTCCTAAAATCCTCTTCCGTAAGTGGGAGCCCAAGAATCAACCCAAACCCCTCTCCCTGATTAAAATGAGCTAGCCTGGCATGAGAATTTTCTTCTGAGGTACGTTCGTTATCATCAGCATTAACCCAGTACCGAAGGCTCGGCTCGCATCCGGTGGTTGTGTCCCAAACCCATATTAACTCTTTATTAACAGGTATTGGCCACTCTTCACGGCTTAATTTACGCCAGTCCAGCCACACAGTCTCCGGTTGATCCAGTGTCACTGCAATTTCCCGACAAACGTTGTTATTGTCTTCTTCTCTTATTGAAGATCGGTCCTGCCAATTCGCTTTAGCCTGTATGTCTTTAATAATTAATTGTATTGTTTCTCGCCCACGAAAGAAACTCCAATCTAAGGAAAACGCTACATCCAATGTTTTTTCACAGTTTAACTCATTTATACGTTCTCCTAAGCGAAAAGCAATCCCTTCTTTTTCTCCCTGAGATCCGAAACGAAATTTTAGATGGCTACGCTCCTTGCCTATCGCACTGATGGAATATACAGGCACCCCAAGGCAAGCCAGAATCGGCCCAGGGTTGCCAAAACCAAAGGGTGCCATCTGTCCGAGTTCATGGAGCAAATCTCCTGTCACTGCATCAAGAGAAACGAGACGATCAATTTTCAACTCTTCTTGAAATAGGGTTTCCGCAAAAGCCGTAGCTTCTTTATTCAATCCTGCTCTAAATTGTTCAATATTTTCTGTACGTATGGAAAATCCCGCAGCTGCCCGATGCCCGCCAAACTTAGTTAAGAGATGAGCTTGTGTTGTCAGTTGCTCCAACACAGGGTAACCTGAAATCCCACGGGCCGAGCCCTTGGCTTCTTCCCCCTCTTCAACAATCATAAAAACAGGACGATAATAACGTTCCGCCAAACGAGAGGCCACGATCCCAATGACCCCATGATGCCAATGGTTTGACGAAAGCACTATTATTTTAGGCAAGGGCTTCTGCTCCACCAAAGAAATCGCTTCAGCCAGAATCTCTTTCTCTGTTTTCTGACGCGCCTGATTTTCCCGGGTTAAAAGACGAGCAAGCTCACCGGCACGCTCTAAGTCTTCCGTTAAGAGAAGTTCCAGTCCTGCCCGCGCACTGTCCATTCGCCCTGCCGCGTTAATCCGAGGGGCAACAATAAAGCCGATTTGGCCTGCTTTAAGAGGTTTACCCCTTAGACCGCACTCCTCGAGAAGAGCCTCCAGTCCGGTATGAAGCGTCTTTTCCATCTGAAGAAGTCCATAATGGACAAAAATGCGATTTTCTCCAACCAAAGGGACTATATCTGCAATCGTCCCTAAAGCCACCAAATCCAGGAGTTCTAGTTCAGAGTGTATACCCACTTCACTATTTCCAAAAGATTGTAATAAGGCTTGGGCTAATTTGAACGCCACGCCTACCCCGGCTAGATCGCGAAAAGGGTATCCTGAATCCTTAACTTTGGGGTTTAATAATGCGAATGCATCCGGTAAAATCTCAGTTGGATCATGGTGATCCGTAATAATGACATCGATATTTAGGGTGCGGGCAAGTGCAACTTCAGCGACCGCCGTAATCCCACAATCGACCGTAATCAGGACACTCACACCGGCCTTTGCGGCACGTTCAATGGCTTCGAGATTCAATCCATACCCTTCGTCCTGGCGGTTAGGAATATAAGAGACAGCTTTAACACCCAAATTGCTAAGAACTTTGTATAACAAAGCAGTGCCTGTAACCCCGTCCACGTCATAATCTCCATAGACAAGTACTCTTTCCTTATGCTTTAAGGCCAATGACAATCGCTCGCTCGCTCGCAACATATCGTGAAAACAAAACGGTGAGTGCAAATTCAAAAGTGTAGGGCGCAAGAACTCAATAGCCTCTTCAGGCTGGGAAAAACCCCTCTGAGCCAAAATATCAGCGACGACCGGAGAAATCCCCAGGCAATTGTGGAGTGCTGCCGACATTCGTCCGAATAAATGTTGCAAAGACCATATTCGTTTCACGATTTACTCCCCCTAAACTCGATGCATGAGGCGCGGAGCGCGATACACGACATTTGACTTTCGAACCTCGCTTAGTGACCTTCGAGCCACACGCATCGTGCTTCGAACCCCTCTTAGTCATCTGTTATCTGGCTTCTAGCCTCTGATATCTGGCCTCCGGCCTCCGACCTCTGATCTCTGTATCTGGCAGCGCTGACAAAAGGGAGCTAGCCCTTCTTCAACAGGACAAATCACATTCCTGGTACTGCAAGGTTCTGCGTGAATCAGAATATGAGTCCCACTTAGTCTCAAGTTAATTTCTTGTTCAATCAAGTCACACAGTTCATGAACGTCAACGACTGAAGTGTATTTTGCAACCACCAAATGTAAATCAACATGCCTTTCCGCTCCAGCTTTGCGAGTGCGTAGTTCATGGAATTCCACAAATTTCTCCGCATGGAGTAGAAGGACCTTGGCAATAATTTCCTTTTCCTCATCCGGTAAGCTGACATCAACAAGGGGCGAGAATGCTTTCTCCGTCAAATCAAAGGAGGCCTTGATAATCATTAAGGCGACAAAAAGCGCGATGATCGGATCTAAGATGATCCAACCCGTAATCTTAATTAAGAAAAGACCAAGGAAAACACCTAGAGACGTATAAACATCTGTCCTCAAATGCAATGCATCCGCTTCAAGCGCCACAGAATCAGTTTGTTTTGCTACTCGCATTAATTTAGTTGATACAATCAGGTTCATAATCCCGGAAACTCCCATGATGAGTAAGCCTAAGCCCAATCCCAAGTCACCGACATAGCCGCCTTCGCCGCCAATAATCACCTGAACCTTTCGAATCGCTTCGACGATAATCAAAAGCGCTGCAACGAATATCAAAGCAGCCTCTATCGTGCCGGATACATTTTCTATTTTCCCGTGTCCGTAAGCATGGCGGGAATCGGCGGGTTTCCCTGATTCCCTCACCGCGAAAAGTGCAATGAAAGCCGCAAGCAGATCGATTCCGGAATGAATACCTTCTGACAAGATACTAACTGACCCACTGGCTAAACCAATCACCACTTTGGCAAGCGTTAATAAAGTATTCGAAGCGACAGATAATGAAGCCACCTGTGTCTTCTCCCCCACGATTTAACTCTCCTCACCTTCCATGGAAGTTTCCGCTAAAATATGAGGACAACTTGGCTGACGCCAAGCTTTCCCATTTCCGTCAGTGGTGCTGCATGGCGCATGGGATTTAGACCGGCATACAAAAATAGGACTCCTTTAAGGAAGTCCCGCGGATTACTCCGCTGCCTCAATACTTTGAAGCCCAGCTATTTGCCTGACAATAATAATTTATGTTTAAGATATCAAATATTGCACCTAAAAGCAAGGTTTTTCTCTACCAGAATTAGAGTGGATTAAAGTGTTAAGATGTTTCCGTAGATAATCCATCCAATGCCTAGGATCAGACGCAGAATCGTTGGAGCAAAGCTCCAAAGAACCTGACTTTTTTTATCTTTAGGTATAACGCCTGTTCCGACCACCATAGCCCAAAGGATGATGCCTGCAATAGGTGTGATGAAAGCACCAAAGAGAACTAAACTAATTAATCCTCCGACTAAACCCGTTACAACCTGGCTTTTATTTGCAATTCGCCCAACAACCAGCAGGAGTAAGACGCCTGCAATTCCACCCAGAAGAAGGGGGAACTCCCAACGCCAAAACTGCTCTAATTCATGTACAAAAAAGTTAATCCCGCTTAACACAACCGTTGCCGCAACGGTTCCCCTAATACCTCCAAAAAAAATCATACCGGCGGAAAGAAGTAGTACGCCCTCAATTAATACGAGAAATATAAATCCCAAGCAACCTCCCTCCCCCGCCAACACTTCCCTGCTAGTATAGCCTAAAAAAATCCAACCTAATCTCTAATAAGATTTTAGCCTTATCACTTTCCAAAACATAAAGAGGATCCCTTTCAACCGGGATCCTCTACCAGATTGTATTTTCAGACGTTTAGAAGATTTAGAATACGATACCCATCGCGATGAGCAACAGAATAATCACGACGACAATTGCGATTCCTGCGCCAACGCCACATCCTGCTCCAGCTGCACCAAACATAGTTTTAACCTCCCTTTATTTTACTTTTTTCGTCAATTTAGAATATTACTCCTAAGGCAATTAAGATCAGAATTGCAATAGCGATAATTCCTACGCCTACACCTACGCCGACAGGTGCACATACTGGTGCAACTGGTGCGCATACAGGTCTGCAACAAGCCGCGCCATAACCGGTCGCTGCCCCTACTCCGTATCCGTACATAGTTACTCCTCCTTTATCCCTTTAATCAAAATAATTTAAAACCAAGATCTAAAATACTTCCTTGCTTCTTCAACTTAGAATATTACTCCTAAGGCGATTAAGATCAGAATTGCAATAGCAATAATGCCAACACCAACACATGCTCCGACTGGCGAAACAGGTGCAACAGGTGCACAACAACCCATTCCATATCCGTACATGGTATACCCTCCTTTAATTTTTCTTGTCATAAGAATTTTAGAGCAAGCTCTAGAATACTATTCCCATTGCGATTAGCAGAAGGATAATCACAACCACGATTGCTATTCCAGGTAAAAAGTTCGGTTTACATCCACATTCTACGCCGTCAACGACATCAACAACGCCTGCGCCATATGCCATACTAAACAACCTCCTACTTCAAAACTGAATATTTCTGGGCTCACAGTAAGTTATGTCAAAAGAATAATAAATGTTAATATTTTCCTTAGAAAATTTAATTTTCCACTAAAAGACGCTCTCCGGTTCGTCCGAAGAGCGCCTTTTAGGTGAGAACTAATAGTTTGGATTTTGCATGCGTCGCGAGAATTCGTCCATCCCCATAGATGCATAGCAATATACGCGCCGCACGTGCCATGCATCCGCCTTAACGTCTGCCCATCCCCGTTCTGTGGTAAGGGCCATTCTATACCCCGACTCTTTCAACGCCTGCACAACGTTGGCATTTAGATCTCCATAAGGGTAAGCAAAAAAATTCACCGGTTGCCCCAACTCTTTTTCTAATTGTTCCTTAGAAGAGTTAAGTTCACTTAACAAGGTTGGAGAATCGATTTTTGTTAAATAAGGATGATTAGTAGTGTGGCCTTCGATTTCCCACCCGTTTGCAACAAGCTCTTTGAGCTGCTTGCTTGACATAAATCCTTTTCCATTAATATAGCTAGTAACCATGAAGATCGTGGCTGTAAACCCATGCTTAGTTAAAATGGGAAAAGCGGTCGTATAATTATCTGCGTACCCGTCATCAAAAGTAATTACAAAAGGTTTTGCAGGGAGAGTCCCCCCCTTATATAAAGCTTGGTATAACTGTTCCAAGGAGACGCTTTGATATCCTTTGTCCTGCAAATATGCCATTTGAGCTTCAAACTGTTCAGGAGGCATTCTTAATTCATTTTCATTTTCTTGCATAACGGAATGGTAATACAGGATGGGTACAGCTTGAGCTTCTTGCACGCTTGATGGTCTGGAAAGATTGTTTGATAATTCATCCTGGGATATTTCATTTGATGAACTGATCGTAGTTAATTGAGTTTGGGCGGTGGGGCTCGATAGTGGTCTGGTACACCCACTACTTCCGAATACAAGGAAAACGAAGAGGAGTGCTCCAATAATCTTCTTTTCCATCGTTTACTCCTTTATCTACCCTTAAGACTCCCCCTTCTATAAAGTGGAGCTCCTTGCTGCGCTTCGATGGGGGTAGACTCCGACTTTGCCGCTAAGTATTCCTCTTGGGACGTGCAGCTTCGGCGATACTCTCCACCGGAGACTATCGTCACCGAAGTCTCAATGTTCAGCTTAAGTCGAAATTATTAGAGATTAAGCGCGGACCGCCTTGCCGCCTTTACGCGGTTTCTTCTTCATATGGGTCTTAACTTCCAAGAGGATTTGACTAGCGATAAAGATCGAGGAATAGGCTCCCGTAAATACCCCTATCAGCATAGCCAAAGAGAACATTCTTGTAGATTCTCCGCCAAGGATAAATACCGATAGCAGGGCGATCAGTACCGTGACGACCGTATTAATGGAACGGCGCATGGTCTGCCAAATGGATTTATCCACCATATCCTCATAGCTGTCTGAACGTCTCATCTTAGGTTCGTTCTCGCGAATGCGGTCAAAGATCACTATGGTATCATTAATGGAGTAACCGACGATTGTCAAGACGGCCGCCACAAACGTGGCATCGATTTCCCATTGGAACAACGAGAAAACCCCGACAACCACTAAAACATCGTGAAAAAGAGCAAGAATCCCGGAGATAGCAAAGACAAACTGGAATCTGAACGTAATATATATGATCATCATTCCCATGGCAATCAACAAGGCATAAATAGCATTACGGGTGAGTTCCTGCCCCATGGCAGGACCTACCAGGTCTTCTTTAACGCTCATTTTGTCAAACGTTCCCACCTTGGTTTCCAAAGCAGCCAGTAGTTCTTTACGCTTATCTTCGTCAAGCGCCCCTGTACGAATCAACGCAGTTGTATCGCCATCGGACAATTGCACAGGCCCTTCAAGTCCAACCGATTTCATCGTATCTGATATTGCACTCTGCGTCACGGCCTTATTGAAGGTCACGTCAAGCATGGTTCCGCCTTTATAATCAATTCCCAGGTTTAGCCCCTGCATGATGAAGGAAATAATTCCCGGGATAATAATTAGCAAAGAAATAGCAAACCACCAATAGCGTTTCTTAACAATGTTAAAATAGAGGGGATGGATCTTTTTTACTTCATCGTATGTAGCTGGATGCCCTTTTTCCATTATCCATCCCTCCTAACACCAAACCATGTCGTCTTCATTTTTGGACTGATACCCACAATCAAGCGTAATACGAATCGGGTAAATGTAATCGCGGTAAATAAGCTTACAAGAATCCCGATGCCCAAGGTGAGCGCAAATCCTCTGATGGAACCGGTTCCAAAGATGTACAGGGTTAGCGCAGCGATAAGCGTCGTCACATGAGCGTCAATAACCGTAATGAAGGCCCTGCTAAAACCGGATTCTACGCCTGCCCGCAGCGATTTCCCAGCCCGAATTTCCTCTTTCACTCGTTCATAGATAATGATATTAAAATCGACGGCCATCCCAATCGAGAGAATAAAACCGGCGATCCCTGGCAGTGTCAATACCACTCGAAACATCCAAAAAACCCATAGGACGATGAGTCCGTAGACGATTAAGGAGAAATCAGCTACAACCCCTGGTAAACGGTAGAAGACCAGCATAAAGAGAAAAATAAAGATTAGACCGTAGAGTCCGCCCTGAATGCTCCGGTTTAACGAGTCAACGCCCAACGATGCTCCCACCTGACGTTTCTCGGCAATGCTCATGCTCACGGGCAAGGAACCGGAGCGCATGAGGACGGCATGATTTGCCGCCTCATCCAGAGTAGCATAGCCGGTAATCTCCGCTTGGCCGTTGAGGATTGGCAAATATACTGTTGGATTTGTCAAAAGTTTATCATCTAGATAAACGCCCAGCCTTTGACCGACTAACTTGGTCGTTATATCAGCAAACTTTTTGGACCCTTCAGATGAAAATGATAAATTAACGACATAGGCGCTTGCATTGGCTGGGTCTTGCCCTCCCTTGGCGTCTTTAAGATCCGCCCCTTCTATCACAACATTTCCCTGGGGATCTCTAAAGGTCAACTTGGCAGTTGTTTTCAGAATATCCACAGCTTTATCCGGGTCAGTAACCCCAGCCAGATCGATAACCACACGTTTCTTATTATAGTCAGCTTGGACTAGGGGTTCGGATACCCCCAGCGCATTAACCCGATTCTCAATAATCGCTTTTGCTTTGTCGATATCATCTTTCGTAATTGGAGCGCCTTTGTTATCTTGTTCTGCTTGCAGTACCAAGTGCACTCCGCCGCGCAGGTCAAGTCCCAAAAGGATACCCTTTGCGGGATCCACAAGGGGTTTAATCGATAGTGCCACGGCTGCTGCAACAAATAATACCAGCACTGCCAGTTTAATGATGTTTCCCCGTCTCATCTGCTTTCCTCCCTTTTATGTATAATGGGACTTACCCATACCATCCATCGTCATAAACTCTCAAGATTGCAATGTCAACCTTATAACGGGAAAAGTACCACTTGCTTTTATAATACTTACTTTTAATCCAAGACTCCCACTTCTGGAAGTGGGAGTACCATGCTCCGCTACGGTGAGGGTAGACTCCTCCTTCGCCGCGAAGTTTTACTTTTACGCGGATTTAAAGCTATTATCAATCAGCTTTCTCGGGGTCAATCTCACGATTTACTACGCTTAAAATTCCAGTTTTAGCTAATTCAACCTCAACTTTATCCGCTATGAGCAAAATTACGGAATTTTCCTTCACTTTTGTGATTTTACCATAGAATCCCCCTGCTGTAATTATCTGATCCCTTACACGAATACTACTGAGTAACGCCTGTCGTTCTTTTGCCTGTTTCTGTTGCGGTCGGATCATGAAAAAGTAAATGATCCCGCCAAAAACCACAAAATATAGGGCTATGGTCATTGTTGATTGGTTCATTTTATTATCCCCCTTTATATAATCTTACTTTATATAATCTTAAAAACTATTCTCCATGACACGGCTAAAATCCTTCTCAAGTGGCGCAGATTAGGAGACTTACTCCATGGAATTACCCTACTCAAAGTTTAGTTTAACTTATCCATTAATGTAAGTCCACTTATTTTCAGCTGAAAAACCCTCGTTCTTACCTCCGGTTTCCGACCTCTGACTTCTGCCCTCTGGCCTCCGGCTTCTGTTAAACGTATCCGTAATCTGAAAAACACATTTGTCGGTACTCCGGCAAACGGTCGTCCTTAATCGCCTCTCGGATTTCTCGCATTAAATTCTGAAGATAACGCAAATTATGAATGGTCATTAAGCGGAGACCCAAAATCTCTTCCGCCTTGATCAAATGCCTTAAATATGCCCGTGAATAGTTGCGACACGTATAACAATCGCAGGTAGCATCAATTGGGCCAAAATCATGCGCGCATCCTGCGTTGCGAACAATAACTTTGCCATACCGGGTCAGCGCAGTTCCATTACGAGCAATCCGCGTAGGAAGCACGCAATCAAACATGTCAATCCCCCGCATAACCCCTTCAATCAGGGCATCCGGGGAACCAACCCCCATAAGATAACGGGTTTTTTCTGTTGGAAGTAAGGGAACCGTATAATCCAGGACCTCATACATCATTTCTTTTGGTTCACCGACGCTTAAGCCCCCGATAGCATACCCTGCTAAATCCAGTTCTGTGATTTCAGCTGCACTTTGACGGCGCAGATCTTCATACATACCTCCCTGTACAATCCCAAATAAGGCTTGAGAGTCTGTCGTCGTCAATGTTTCCTTGCATCGTTTCAGCCAACGTGTAGTCCGCTCTAAAGAATCTTTGGTATATTTATGGGTGCAAGGATACGGTGCGCACTCATCAAAGGCCATCACAACATCGGATCCCAGAGCCATCTGCACCTGAGTCGCAATTTCAGGGCTTAAGAATTGACAAGAACCGTCGATATGCGAACGAAATTCTACGCCACTTTCCTTAATTGTGCGCAAATGCCCCAAGCTAAATACCTGAAAACCGCCACTGTCTGTCAAAATTGCTCCATCCCAGTTCATAAAACGATGAAGTCCGCCCGCTTCCCGAATTAACTCATGCCCTGGACGCAAGAATAGATGATAAGTGTTGCTCAAAATAATCCCTGCCCCAAGCTCTTTAATTTCCTCCGGGGTTATAGTTTTCACTGTCCCCTGCGTACCAACCGGCATGAACACCGGCGTATCAATCACCCCATGCGGCGTATGCAATTTCCCCAAGCGTGCCCTCGTCCGAGAATCTTCTTTAATTATTTCCAAATGAACCGCGCTCAAACCCTTCACTTCCTTCTTGTGATCGAGGCACGCAGTTCGAGGCTCGATGCTCGATGTCCGAAAACCAAAGTCCGAGGTCCGAAGTCTCAAGTCCGAATCTCAAGCCACACGCCTCGTGCCTCGCGCCTCTCAGACAATAAGCATGGCATCCCCTATGCTCACGGGAAGCAGGATGAGCATTATAATATGCTCTCCCAGTCGCGTCTACCATGTAGAACACGGGCGATGTTAATTGTATTTTTACTTTTATTCACGGTATAGAATATCAGGTAATTATCAATCGGCAGCTTCCGTATTCCTTTCGCTGCCAGATATTTATCCTGGACAAGGCTATAACGCTCCGGCATTTCCTCCAGAGCCGTCATAGCCTCCTCTATTCTTGCAAGCTGTTTCAACGCTGTAGCAGGCTCTTTCAACTCGTATGAAATATAGTCTGCAATTCCATCAAGGTCCGCTTCGGCAGCTTCTGCGATAACCATACTATATGTCTTCATTTTCTTAGCCTGCCTTCTATCCTTGCAAACACTTCTCGTGCAGGTTTCACACGGCCATTTTCAATATCATCCAATCCCTTTTCGAGCATGGCGTACAACTCAAATTTTCCAACAAGCCTTTCATATGTCTCAATGCTCATAACTGCAAGGTCCCCTGAGCCGTTCTTAGTGATGTATATCGGCTCGTTATATTTATGGCAAAACTCCGAAATCTCATTATAGCTGTTTCTCAAATCTGAACTTGGTCTAATGGCTGGCATTTTATCCACCTCCATATTTATTATACTCAAATTTTATCGAAATATTGATATGTTGTCAAGGAGAGGGTAGCTTTTAAATACCCTCTTCCTCGCGGCTTAGCCATTTTTAAGAAAAACCTCGGC
>JQID01000172.1 GCA_000770645.1 Desulfosporosinus sp. Tol-M | reverse complement strand
CGCACATGGTTTTAATGCTATCGTGGGAATGGAAGATAACCATCTCAGCTACATTGAGGCTGGCCGGATATATCCCCGAATAAATTTAATTGCGAGGCTGGCGGCGGGGCTCGGGGTACCGATAGATGAAATTGGGCAGAAGACGTTAAGAAATTAGATATTGCGTATAGACACAATGCTATGATGCTCTACGAAATGGTTGGCAAAAAGTGGCGCGTCCGTGTGCCTGTTGTAAAAACTAAAGGAGATATATATGAGTAAAGTTGAACTTTATTATTTTTCAGGAACTGGTAATTCGTTACACGTGGCGAAAGAATTGCAAAAACGGATTCCCGAAACCAATCTTATACCGATGGTAAGCCTTATAAATAATGATGTAGTAGAAACCAGGGGCGAAACAATAGGTTTTGTGTTCCCTATTCACTTTACGACAGTTCCTATGATTGTCAAAAGTCTAATTAGCAAACTCGATTTAAAATCAGCCAAATATATTTTTGCTATAGCGACACGACAAGGTACTCCTTGCAGTACTGCATTTACTAAAAATTGAAAAAATATTGAAGAAAAAAGGCAAAAGCTTAGATTCATTTTTAATTCTAAATATGGCAAGTAATGATCCTAAGTTTAAAAATTGGTCCCCGGCTACAAAGGAAAAAATAGCAGAGTTGGAATCGGAGGTTAAGAACAGACTTAACTCCTTCCAGAAAACCATTATAGATAGAGTAAAATTTCGAGAAAAGGACACGCAAATAAATTTCCCTATTAATTCGGCATTGGAACATTTAGGTTCCATGATGGCAGATATTAGAGGATATTCTGGAGAAAAATTTTATACTGATTCAAAGTGTTCAGGCTGTGGCATATGTGAAAAAGTTTGTTTATCACAAAGGATAAAGATGGTTGATGGGGAACCTGTATGGCAAAAAAATTCGAAGTGCTTTCTCTGCTATGCATGCATTAATTTTTGCCCTTTACAATCAATTCAAATTAAATCGAGTCGGTTATTCAAAATTTGTACTGATAAAAATAGTAGATATTTCCATCCTGAGGCAACGGTAAAAGTTATTTCAGAACAAAAGTAATGTTTAGTTCACATACTTTTCGTCCGTTCGATATCAATTTGAGGTTAATTCATTTAAGTGATCATAGAAGATGCAAGACAAAAGAGTAAGGCCTCAGATTAATAAATGATAAGACTTGGTAGTTCGAAATGGCACTCTTGTGGGACGAAGTCGAATATTTGGAATAATGATGGCGATCCGGGCGTACTTTATGATGCCCAGGGGCAGGTGGTATCGAGGAAATGATCAAACACTTTGAGAGGAAACGATCATCATGCTCATAACCAACAAAACTATCGGTATAAACATAGCCCACTATAGGAAAGGGCGTAAGATAACTCAGATTAAATTGGCTTCTATTTCTGGACTTTATCCCAGATATCTAAGCGATATAGAAACGGGACGAAAAGTTCCCCAGATACCAGCACTTGCACGGTTAGCAACGGGGCTTGGGGTGTCGATTGAAGAGTTGGTCGGAAGCCGAAGTTCTTGTGCACCTCGAAATCGACAGTACACTTTACACGCTATGCATCAAGCTATCCAACGAAACAGTCAAAATTGTAGGTAGATTCTCTTCGGCCATTGGGTTAATAAGCTTTATCAATGGTACACTTAAAGCACAGCATCTTATTGCCGGCAAGCTATAACAAAGATTGAGGGAAGAAATTGAATGAATTTTGATTTTAACAAAGAAGGCTTTGATCCAGGAGTAATAAAAATGGCAATCGAAACTATTTCCAAGTTTGTTGAAGAATCTAGTGATGAAATACTATTTGTGAATGGCATAAAGAATAACCCAGAGGACTTGAGGACTATACTCCGTGTACTGGAAAAGATTCTTCAAAAAGGCTGGGCCAATGTTGACAGCTTTACAATGTCAAAATATGCGTATTACGCATTGGGGAAAGGATTTCTTCGAAAACGTTTCATAATATCAGAACTGAGATTTGATATCCCAGACTTTACACGTTGATGGAAAATTGGAGGAAGTGTAATTACCAATATTAGGCCACCACTAAATCTGATTGCACGGTTAGCGGTGGGCCTTGGAGTGTCGATAGAAGCGTTGGTTGGATTACGATGAGGTAAATATAAATAGCTCGCCGGAGCATGCAAGCTGTGGGAGGGCGTTACGCTTATGAAACAATCGGATAAAGGATATGTTGTAGGGAGTGAGGGAATGAAATACAATGAGCTTCAACTTAAAAAAATGATGAAAAAGGGATTTGATAATTTGACAGAAGATGAGGGGATTTCTATCGATATTCTCAACTTCATTCGTACCATTCATCTGAACAAGCAGGATTTTTACTCTGCTCGATTCGATACCCAATATTTCGGTGAGAGGGAGATGACATTCAAAAAGGGAGCTAACTGTCTGATTGGACATTGTCGTGTATCGTTCAGAAATGAAGGCAAGGTAATTGATTATCTATTTACTGAAAATGGTTATGAACTCTTGGGCGAAATCATAAAAATAGAAAACTAAGCATAGGAGGATACTTCCATGAAAAATTGTGAAATGAAGTTGGACGGTAATATATTGACGATAACGGTTGATATTTCAAAGGAATTCGGTAAATCTGCTTCGGGGAAAAGCATAATTATTGCCTCGACTGAAGGCAATGTTTCAATTCCCGAGAAAGAGGAAATAAAGATTGGTCTAAACATTTATAGAAAGCCATAATATTGGCGGTAATAAAAAAACGAATTTCAATGGTAAAAATACCGTAAACTGTTGACGGGTAGGGGATATGTATGCAATATTTGGCCTTCGTTATTGCCCTGTGTCTAGTAATATTATTTGGTTTTTGGTCGGGGCATCGTCAACGGAAATCATACAAAACTCAAGGAGTGAAAGTTTATCCTCTGAGAAAAGCTAATCGGAATAAAAATTTACGGCGAGTTAAATAGTTGTAATCAGAACAAGGATTTCACTCGCAGGTCATGGATGCCAATATCAGGGGGGCTACAGAATTGAAGGAACAAATAGATAAAATAAAAATAGCTTTAGTAAATTGCATGGCCGGGGAGCCAAGTATTAAAGAAATTAGAGAAGCCATAGAAGCCTTAAATGAGATTGAAAATATCAATGTCGCAGGCAAGCATCCGAGATTAGAGGATGAGTTATCTACAATGTTTGAATAAAAGACAGACGAGATAGATAAAGCCAGGCTCGATGTTTATGGTTTAAGCCATCGTACGTCAATGAAATAAGTAACCCAACACCTAGGACAGAACACTTCCAATTATTTACCTAAAACATAAGATTTCTTTGTAATTGCGAACAGGAACTATATATTTGCTTACTTTTCCATTTGATTATGCAGAATTGACTTGCTATTATCTGAGTTTAGAGTGATTAATAGACTAGAAGAAAACACAGAAAGGCAGGAATAAACATGAAATACGGATGCCCAAAATGCGCTAAGGTTTTTACAGAAGAACAGTGGATAGAGGGGGAAGCTAAGCATTACTGGGGCGAGGAGTATACCGATTATATTGAGCATATTCTTCCTTTTGCAGAGGTGTATGGAAGCGGGGTTCGTGGATACACTTGCCCGGAGTGTGGCGAATTTTCAAGCGGCAAATCACTAAAAGTATTTCATGAAAAATAAATCTTACGCCTCAACACGCCAACGCTGGCGTGTTTTCTGTTGGAGAGTGTGGCCTCATGTTGGCGCATATTTCGGACGCATCATGAAAAGACCCGGGGTTCTGTCAACATTCCTGAATAGTTCGCCCGCCCATTCCCTGATAAGAGGAGGGTGGTGCGCCACGAAGGCGCGTTCATTACGACATTACCTGCCGCATGAATAGCTGCTATGCTGCACAGAAGATGAAGGTAGGCCCTTGTGTGCCATGCCAAGCTGAATCAAAGATGAAGGAAGACCCTTCGGAGCCGCTATACAGGTAGAGGCTCCAAACCACCGTAAGCTGCTGTGTGCTAAAAGCCATGGTAGTGAGCGTTACGGAAAAGGCGAAGCGAATTCGTCAGGTAAATGCCAATGGAGACGAATAACAATGAACCGCTGTAGACGTGTCGAAACCTCAAGGACGCTATCAAAACCGAGTCGAGGGGCTTGCTCGGGATAAGTCTGGGAGACACCTGTTTTACTGACCAGATGGTGGCCGGCATAGAGGCGGCGTGAACTTGGCATAGGCTTTGATTTGGAACATGGGAACCTACGACTTCGATGCTAAGGGAGAAATTCAAGTGGAAGACCCACAAGGATGAGAGTACCAATGCGAAGTATAGGGGCGGAATGACCCGTAGTAGCGATGAGACTCTTGTAATGGGAGAGGAGCAAAGGGGTCGTGTTATCCAGTTTTGAACAGTGGTCAACCATAAGGGAGGAACCAATGAACGAAACAAAGTCCTATGGAATTTCCGAACAAAAATGGAAGTTTTATCTGGGACTGTGGATGATGGGAGCCGGATGAGTTGAGAGGCTCAAGTCCGGTTCTGAGAGAGCCTGGGGGTGAAATTCCCCCGGGCTACTCACCCGGAATCGCTATACAGGTAGAGATTCCAAACCGCCTTAAGCTGCTTTGGTCAAAAGCCACGGTAGTGAGCGTTAAGGAAAAGACGAGACTTGATCTCGTTAGGTACGTGCTATGGAGACGAAGCAATAAACCACTGATTACGTGTCGAAACCTTATCGGATGTCATTAAAACCAAGGGGCACCCTTACTTTGGGATAAGTCTGGAGGAAACCTGTCTACTGTCTAGGCGGTGACCGGCATGAAGGCGGCGTGAACATAGTATAGGCTTCTGTGTGGAACGTGGGAACCTGCACTCCGATGATAAGAGAAAAATCCAAGTGGAAGACCCACAAGGATGAAAGTATCGATGCGGAGCGCAGGGGCGGAACAACCCGTAGTAGTGATGAGGCTTCGTAATGGAAGTGAAGCGAAGGGGTTGTGTTATCCAGTTTTGAACAGCGGTCAACCGCAAGGGAGGAACCAATGGACGAAACAAAGTCTTATGAAATCTCCAAACATGTAGTGGTAGAGGCATTTCAGAGAGTAAAAGCGAATAAGGGTGCGGCTGGGATCGATGGAGAGGACCTGGAAACGTTTGAGAGCAATTTAAGAACAACCTCTATAAGATTTGGAACAGAATGTCATCAGGGAGCTATTTTCCACCAGCAGTTAAAGCGGTGGAAATACCGAAGAAGAACGGCGGAACGCGCATGCTTGGAGTGCCAACTGAGGCTGATCGAGTAGCGCAAATGGTGGTGAAAATCTATTTTGAGCCAAGAGTAGAACCCTATTTTCATTCCGACTCATATGGATACCGCCCGGGAAAGGCTGCTGTTGATGCACTCAAAGTTACTCGCCAGCGATGCTGGAGGTATGATTGGGTACTGGAATTCGATATCAAACCCTACAGGATGAGCTTGCTTCAGCCACTCAGTTACCCACGGCTGGTAAGAGGTATATAACCCCAGATGCACATGAAAATCGACCCGCAGCTTAGGGTTTTGGTCGGCAATTTCAAGTATCAAATGTTTCCATCTCCTTTCAGTACACAATGTTATTCATTACACAACATTATTCATTACACAACATTATTCATTATACAACATTATATAGATGCGAAGACATTCTCCAGATTGTTAACGCCGATTACAGCCGCCGGCTAATCTTATTCATTTACACATATATCAACGTGGGAATCAGTCGTACTACCTTATGGAGGCACCTAAAATTACGGAAATAACCGCTTGTCTTGAGAACATAATGTTTCAATGTTTCAATATGGAACTAGGAAATGTTTCTAAATGGAACATGTTTGGTCGTAGATCCGTTAATTGAATATGCCTAGGTCTGGCATAATTATTGCTATTATAGAAGTTATAGCCTAGACTAATAAATTCTAATGAGTGTTATTAAAGTGAGTTTTCGTGATTTACGCGCTTTTCTCGACAGTCTAGAGTCTCAAGGTTAATTGAATATGTCTAGGTCTGGCATGATTGTTGCATATATAATTTAATAGCCTAGGCTATTAAATTATAAGGAGTGATGCTACTAAAAAAACTGATCTCGAAGGTAGAAAAACTGCCGAGTTAGTTAGCCCACCACTTGAAGATTTAAAAGATGTATGCAAAAGATGGAAAGAGTTTGGTCTTAAATAAGATGAAAGAGGAGGTACGGCCTGGTTTGTCAACTAAAGGTTCAGTAGACCTTTGATTATACTAGGCCTCAAATGATTAAAACTGACTTGTCAAAGTGGGATTATCCCGCTCCACCTAGAAGTTATGAATTGGAACGGGCTCCGTATGAACAAATTAGAGAAATACAAGACTATGGCTTAAAAAGATTAGTAAATTATTGCTGGGAACACTCTCCTTTTTACCGGAAAACATGGGAAAAGGCTGGTGTTCATCCTGGTGACATTCGTGGTATTGAAGATATATTCAAAATTCCGATTGTGTCAAAAGAAGAACTGCAGCAGGATCTAAAGCAAAATCCCCCCTTTGGGACGTTCCAAGGCGATATGTCTGCCTGTCGCATTCAAAGTAGCACCGGAACTACCGGGATGCCAAAGCCTTTTTTCCAGACAAGACGTGATTGGGATATTATAGGTAATTTATGGGCCAGAAGGCTTAATGCCCAAGGTATAACCCCTGCTGATCGTGTCCAAATGTCCTTGAGTTACAGCTTATTTATTCCCGGATTTACGTCCACCGAAGGGGTAATGAAATTGGGGGCAACAGTAATCCCAGTTGGCAGTGGCGCAGCTACCTCAACAGAACGGCAGGTTATCTTAGCTAAAGATTGGGGGACGACTTGCTTAATTTCGACTCCAACATTTGCTCTGTATTTTGCCGATGTTGCCGAAAAAATGGGTTATGATTTAAAACGCGATTTCCAAATCAAAAGGCTTATTCATACCGGAGAAGCACTGCCAAAGGCCTTGAGAATGAAGATCGAAGAGCGTTGGCAAGTTCCGGCCTATGACAATTTAGGCAGTGTTGAGAGTGGGGGTGCTCCAACTTATGAATGTGAACTAAGAAATGGACTACATGTTAATGAGGATGCTTTTTACTTTGAGATTGTAGATCCAAAGACCGGAAAGAATGTGCCTGATGGTCAAGAAGGGCTTTTGGTAATGACAACCTTATACAAAGAAGGGGCTCCTATGATAAGGTATAGTATTGGTGATTTTACCAAGATTATTTCTGAACCATGTTCATGCGGCAGGACTATTCGGAGGATTGCCTCTGTAAGCAGTAAGATAGATGACATGCTTAAAATATCCGGTGTAGCTATCTATCCTACTTCGGCGGAAACAGTAGTGCGCAAATACAAAGAGTTTGGAAGCGAATACGCTCGGTTATTGACAAAATTGCCAATAAAGATGTTGTAAAATTGCAGTGCGAAGTAATTAATGATAAAGACCTTGGTTCTTCTGAACTAAAAGCAGGTATGGAACATGAACTTAAGGTTGTAATGGGAGTTAAATGTGAGGTTGAATTACTAGCTTTCGGAGTGTTGGCTCAAGAGACCGGAGCTCAAGGACGTATCAAGTTCAAAAGGGTTCTTGATCGGCGTGATCATTAAAGTTTAAGCTTCTTCGGATAACAAAAGCTATCAAAGGTTGTTCGCATGGCTATAGTCTTTTTAAGCTAGTGCTAATATTTTCTCTAATAGGGTGTGCAAATAATAAACTGGCAACCGCACTAGGCGCTTGTAGTTAAGGAGCTAATGCCCAACCGTACAAAATTGGGGCGATTCTTACGACTACAGGCCATTGCTCATATGGGTATCCCAGAAAAGGAAGCTATTTATTCCTGGTATCATGCTAGCGTGCCCTGGTAGCTTTGATGAATTTCAAAGACTTCAAGGGCACATCCGCTAAGGCTAAGATATAATGAGTTTGGTACACGAGGAAGGAGTAAGGGGTATGGACTTTACCTTTGCAGATAGTCTCATTGACTACAGGGACAGAATAAAGGATTTTGTTGACAACAAAGTGGATGGCTTTAGCATAATGATAGAAGAGGAAGACTGCATACCCCCTGAAGTTCTCTGTGATGCGAAGTCTCTGGGATTGTTTGGGTTGAGTATTCCAAGTGATTACGGCGGCATCGGTACTAACATGGTGGGCAAATGCCTTATTTTTGAGCAACTTGGGCGTACCAACAACGGTTTTACTACCTTGATCGGGGCTCACAATGGGGTGGGTACTGTAGGCCTCGTTGAGCTAGGAAACGAAGAGCAAAAAAGAAGATTGCTGCCTTCGATGGCGACGGGCGAAAAGATAGGGGCTTTCGCTTTAAGCGAACCGGAATCTGGGTCTGCAGCTGTCACTATAAAGACGCAGGCGCGACGAATTGGAGACAGATATGTCTTAAATGGTGTTAAGTCAAATGTCACGAATGGACCGGAGGCTAGTGTTATTACTATATTAGCAGTCACCGATGAGTCCAGGGGAAGCAAAGGCATTACTGCTTTTTTGGTGGAAAAAGGGGCCAAGGGTCTGCGCTTAGGTTCAATCGATCGGAAGATGGGTTTAAGGGGCTCCCACTCCTGTTCCCTTATTCTTGAAGATTGTGAAGTGCCTACCGAGAATGTTTTAGGCAAGGAAGGAGATGGTTATGTCAACTCGTTAAGGGTGTTGACAAACGGGCGAGTAGGACTGGCGGCCCGCAATCTAGGTTCCATGCAAAAATTGCTGGAATTAGCGGTTAAACACACTACTACCCGCTACCAGGCAGGAAGCCCCATTTCTCGTTTTCAGGCCGTTCAACATCTAATAGCCGACATTGGAGTGGATGTGGAAACAACCCGCAGCTTAACTTACCTGACCGCATGGATGGTAGACCAGGGACTAAAGGTAGCGAAGGAGTCTGCTATGGTCAAATATTACGCCTCTGAAGCCTACTGTCGTGTTGCTGACAAAACTATGCAGATTTTTGGGGGACTCGGCTACTTGAAGGATGCCCCGATCGAACGATTCTATAGAGATGCTCGAATTGCCAGGATTGCGGAAGGAACGTCAGAAATTCAAAAAAATATCATAGCAGAACAACTCTTTAAAGAATTCGGCGCCAAACGTGCTACTGCGCCGACTGGCTAGGAACGATTGGGATAGCACCATTATTAGAGTTAGAGGTACGCTGTACCCCTTCAATGTTTCACCTGGAAAACATGGCCGAATGCATCGAGATATATATTTTAGTCGCAATGAGCCCTGCCCCATCGTCGTTGTAGTGGGTGGGGACCCGATGCTTTTTTTGGTCGGCGCCAACGAACTATCCATGAGTGAATACGAGTGGGCGGGTGGAGTAAGAGGCGAAGCTATCGAGGTGATTAAAGGGAAATATACCGGACTGCCGATTCTCACCAGGGCGGAGATCCCTATTGAGGTTTTCTGTAATTATGCGGATCCGATGGAAGAAGGTCCTTTCGGCGGATGGACAGGTTACTATGTTAGCGGGTCTAGGACGTTGTTGGATGGGAATGAAATATATTCTCACCCACTCCAAATTTGGGGGGTAAATGATATGGCAAAGACAAAAATAGTCATTGGTATGAGCGGTGCTTCTGGGCAAAACTATGGCATTGTACTGTTACAGGAGCTTAAACGGATTCAGGTAGAAACCCATCTGGTTTTGAGTAAATGGTCAAGAATTAACATCGACGAGGAAACTGATTTTGAATTGGAAGAGGTCACGAAATTAGCGGATTATGTTTATGATGAAGAGGACGTTGGAGCCAGAATATCCAGTGGTTCTTTTCGTCACAAGGGCATGGTTATCGTGCCCTGCAGTATAAAAACCTTATCAGGAGTTGCAAATTCTTGGAATGAGAATCTTTTAATTAGAGCTGCCGACGTAACACTAAAGGAAAGACGGCCTCTCATTCTTGTCGTGCGTGAAACACCATTTCACAAGGGTCATCTTGAATTGATGCTTAAGGCTGCAAATATGGGGGCAGTCATTTTGCCACCTGTACCAGCCTTCTATAACAGACCCAAAGCCATATCAGACATTGTTAATCAGACAGTTGCCCGGATTATCGATCAGTTAGGTTTAGAACACAATTTGATTCAAGAGTGGCAAGGGATAAATTATAAAGAAGAAATATCAAGATAAATGAAACAATGAAAGACGGGGATAACTGATTAGCTTCAAAAAGGCTGCAGTAGTATGTTGTTGCCAAGAGTCCAATGGAAAGGATAGAGAGAAGATACATGGTTAAAATTTGTTCTGAAAAAGTGGGCGAAGGTAAATATACTCTGGAAGCGGTTCTAATTCTTAGCGATGATGGGATACAGGTTTATCTGGGTGGTGGAGAAAGGTCCCATATTGGAACAGTTGTTTTAAGCCTACCTCGTCCTAGTTTAGTCGGTGATGGCACGATCAGTTGTACAACCTCTGTGCTGAATCTGCTCCATCATAAGGATGACATTCTAGCAGTAGCGTTGGCAGAAACCCTGTGTAAAAAAATAAACAAGGCGGTGGTTGTAACAGCGGGTGTCCATATCGATCAGGCAACAAGAGATGATATTGTTATTTTCCGGCACAAACTTGAAGAGGTAGCCGATAAACTACTAAGCTATTTCTGAAAATATTAAGTCGCGAAAGAACTTAACATAGACAGAGACTTGTCTTTAATGTGCTTTTTTGATTTATGTCGTACAGCAGTGTAGAAGCGAGCCTTTAGCTGGAAAAATGAGGTAGGGATAGAAGTGGATGAAAATATAATTATGATTGATGAGAACGATAATGAAATTGGATCAGGGAATAAAATGCATATTCATAAAGAAGGTATCTTGCATAGGGCCTTTTCTATATTTATTTTTAATTCTCAAGGACAAATGTTGATTCAAAAGAGGTCAAGAAACAAGTATCATTCTGGTGGTTTATGGACTAATACCTGCTGTAGTCACCCAAGGATAGGTGAAAATATTGCAGTCTCAACACACAGAAGGTTAAAAGAAGAAATGGGTTTTGATTGTGAGTTAAAAAGGACTTTCTGTTTTACTTATTTTGCTGATTTAGATAATGGCTTTATTGAAAATGAATTAGACCATGTGTTTGTAGGATTTTATGACGGAGAACTGAAACCAAATGTACTTGAAGTTGAAGACTGGAAATGGGTAAGCCCAGAGGGCGTTAAAATAGATATTAAGCAAAATCCAGATTGCTACTCCCACTGGTTTAAATTGGTAGCTGAACGAGCGATAGATATTTCATATAATAAAAAATAGTAACCACAAAATATACCAAAAAATATCCCTTCCACCGGCTAGAGCACCAGCAGTGGGACTTGTGCTAAATCAACGGAAACGAAGAGATTATACTTTTACATTATAAGGGGTCCGCAAGGCCCCTTTATTTGTAGTCTTGAATTTATGATAGAGGAAGTTGAAAAGGCAAAGGATATTACGCCATTATTCCAATTACGGGAAAATGCAAAATTAGTATTTCAGTCCTTGACTTCACGGGAATATTACCGTACCGAGGGCTTTTCGGAACTGGCCTTGCAGTTATCTTCCACCCTATCATAACGGAAAGCCACAACATTTTTAATCGGGTCCGCTGGCAGATTCAATGAGGTACACCTATGCATACCTTGACAAGTATCGTGGAACGTGAAGGCTTTACAGTGCAAAAAACGCTGGTTGATTTAAATGAAAACATTTTCACAGAGCATCAATTTGACAGCGAGAAGCATACTGCAAATTATGCCTTAGGTCAACAGGAGCCATCGCCGTCGTAGCTGTGGATAGTGCCACCCTTTAACAGGGATAAAAAACTTCTTTCTACTGTTTAGCCAACTTTTGATGTAAGTATTTATGATGACATCATTGCCCGGATTAAAGTCCGCTGTTCACGCAAAGAATAAGACGTAGGAGAGGAAAATCATGACTGATAGTCCTGAAAATTGCGGTTTAGAACCGGAACTTTTTGCTCAAATATGTGCAGACAATCAAAAAATCCCGTTTTATCACTATCTTGGGATGAAAACCACGAAGTTGGGCGAAGGTTTTACCAACGTCGTAATGGAGTCAACTAATCAGCTGACTAACCATATAGGGACTTTTCACGGCGGTGCTTTACTCAGTTTAGCGGATGCCGCAATGGGCATGTCAATACGCACTTTAGGTTTCCGCGCCGTGTTATTGGACATGGGTGGTAGTTTTTTCTTGCCAATCCAACGAGGGGATGTAGTGACAGCCAAAGCAAAAATTGTGCATAGGGGAAGGCGACATTTTGCTGGGGAGTGCGAGTTGCTAAACGGAAATTCTGAATTGGTGGTCAAGGTTAGAGGAATCTACAACGCTAGAGAACAAGTGATGCGGAGTGAAGATGGTTTGATGTGGGTTCAATTTACCCAAGCAACAAAGGAATAAAGGAAGGAGGCAGGATCCAGCATGCTGATAAGATATTACAATGCCATTGAAGGCTGGCCGGGTTCATAACTTTATGGAAAATATCGATTGGATGGCTTCGAATTATCCTGCTCCACCCGAAAGTAATGTGTTGGAGCGGATCCCCCGCGAGGAATCAGAGAGATACCAATGATATCAACGGAATAGATGATATTGCTAAGCTATCTGAACAAAATTTTTACCAATTATTTGGCAAATTACCTAGATGAGTGAGTCTGTTTATGACTATCTAAATGGGAGGCAAAAATGGCAATGCAAATTTGTATTCTATCGGACCATCAGGAATTGACTGATTTGGCTAATAATCTGAACTCATACTGGCAAAGGCAAATTGTGGTTTATGAGGCTATCGGCCATGCTTCATTAGTCAAAGCAATTGAATTGGAGAAGCAAGGAATAGAGGACATTGTTACTACCGGCATAAACGTCCCGCAGCTAAAAGAGAAGCTGAGTATTTCGGTAGTTGCGATACCTATTACAACTTATGACTTGATAAGCACTTTAAGTGAAGCCAAAAGGAAAAGCGATAAAGTAGCTTTATTTCAGTTTCGGCATCCTAACAGTCGGATCCCAGAGATATCGGAAATTTTGGATATGAAGATCGAGCAATTTTTATTTTGCAATGAAAAAGAAGCAACTGAAAAAATGATTGAGGCACACGAAAAAGGTTTTAGCTTTTTTGTTGGTGGAGCCTTGACCTGTAATATTGCCCATGCCCAAGGGTTCGAAGCTATTCCTTTTCGTATTCGCAGTGATGCATTAATTAGGGCTCTCAAATATACCCAGGATCTTAGATTGATCCGAAATAGAGAGAGAAAGAAAGTTATCGAGCTTCAATCCATCGTAAATTTTGCCTTTGAAGGAATAATGACCACTGATTCCCAGGGTACTATTACAATGGTCAATCCAGTGGCAGCCAAATTGTTGGGCATGGAACAGGGGAAAGCGGTTGGCAAGGGTCTAAACAGCCTAATTCCCAATGGCATTCTGAATTCAGAAATGGTGGAAATTCGGGAACCTGATGTCGTTACCATTGGCGGTAAGAAGCTAGTAATTAGTTGCGTACCGATCAAAGTGAATAGTAATTTACAGGGCATGGTCCTGCACTTGCAAGATATCAGCAAAGTTCAAACATTGGAGGGTCATATTCGACGCAAGATTTTTGCCAAAGGCCATGTAGCTAGGTTCACATTTAACGACATAATCGGTCAAAGCAGTAATATAAAAAGAGTTATTTCCCATGCCAGAAGCTTTGCGACTACGGACAAAACAATTTTGATTGAAGGTGAAAGCGGTACTGGCAAAGAGATGTTCGCTCAGGCCATTCATAATGCCAGCCCACGCTGTTCGCAACCCTTTGTAGCGATCAACTGTGCTTCATTATCGGAAAATCTTTTAGAGAGTGAACTATTCGGTTATGTAGAAGGCGCCTTTAGCGGGGCAAAAAAAGGGGGCAAACAAGGCCTATTTGAAATTGCCCACGAGGGAACCATCTTTTTAGACGAAATTGGGGATATTACCTTTTCACTTCAGGTCAAACTACTGCGAGTTCTCCAGGAAAAACAGATTATGCGTATTGGTGATGATCGCATAATTCCCGTTGATGTAAGGGTGATTGCTGCTACCAATATGGAACTGCTAAATCTGGCCAAAGGTGGGAAGTTTCGTTACGACTTGTATTACAGATTAAATGTTTTACAGCTGAACATACCCCCTCTTCGGGAACGTTTAGAGGATATCCCCAGAATTGCCAGACATTTTCTGTCAACTTGGTTGAGAAATGTTGTTCCGGAAAGAGAAGCACAATTTGAAGAAGGCATAAGGGTACTGCAAGCGTATTCATGGCCTGGCAATATCCGGGAATTAGAAAATATCTTGGATAGAGTGCAAGCGTTAGAAGGAATTTATGGTAATAGGGTATCGTTCAAGGACATTATATCGGAAGTAATCAATTTCACCGGCGCCTGTGAACCCGATACTAATCCAGGAACATTGCAGCAGGGAAAGATTCCTTCCATACCGATCTTAGAACAGGAAATTATAAGAAGCACATCTTCCAATTTTAAGGGAAGCAAGATACAGTTGGCCGAACAGCTGGGAATCAGTCGGACTACCTTATGGAGGCACCTAAAATCACAGAAATAACCGCTTGTCTTGATAACATAATGTTTCAATGTTTCAATATGGAACTAGAAGATGTTTCCAAATGGAACATGCTTGGTCGTAGATCCGTTAATTGAATATGCCTAGGTCTGGCATAATTATTGCTATTATAGAAGTTATAGCCTAGGCTAATAAATTCTAATGAGTGTTATTAAAGTGAGTTTTCGTGATTTACGCGCTTTTCTCGACAGTCTGGAGTCTCAAGGTTAATTGAATATTCTAGGTCTGGCATGATTGTTGCATATATAATTTAATAGCCTAGGCTATTAAATTATAAGGAGTGATGCTGCTCCTAAAAAACTATTTAATTTAAGGAGGGTAGCTGTTCAATTTAGAAGTCTAATACGATAACAACCCTATTGGTATTTGTCAAATCGCAAAAAAAATAACAACATAACATAGGAGGTTAAAAAATGGCGTATAGAGATTTACGTGAATTTCTGAGTAAACTTGAGGAAAGAGGACAATTAGTACGGCCTTCCGTGGAATTAGAAAGTGGTTTCGAAATATCTTCTTTGATGTGGGAGTTAGCAGATCGCCAGGGGCCAGCGATGCTTTTCAAAATAAAAGGTTATGACATACCGGTAGTTATGAATACGCATGGTACTATGGAACGTAATTGTATGGGCTTAGGTTTAGAGCCTAAGGAAACTTTTAGAGAAAACTTTTTAGCTATCCGGAACCGTATTGCAGAGCTTCTTGAGGATAAAAGCCAATGGCTGAAACCCACAGAAGTTAAAACTGCTCCCTGCCAGGAAGTTGTGATTACCGGTGATGATGTAGATCTGTATAAGCTCCCTGTTTTTAAATGGAGTCCATTGGATGGCGGTCCATATATTACACTAACCAATATTATTACTAAGGATCCAATTTCCCCAGGTTATAGACAAAATACTGGTATGTACCGAGTGATGATCCATGACAAAAATACTACCGGTGTTATGTGTTGTGCCACTCAGGATATTGGAATTCATGTTGCAAGGGCTCGTGCAAAGGGGATGAAAACGATCCCGTTAGCCATTGCTTTAGGAGTGGACCCTGTGATTAATATTTGTTCTACAACTAAGATGGGTTCATTCCTTGATGATGAATTTGAATTTGCAGGCGGCCTTAGAGGTGAACCGGTGGAAATGGTCAAAGGGAAAACGATAGATTTACTGGTTCCAGCTACTGCTGAAATTATCATAGAGGGAGAATTAGATATACAACCTGAAAATGCCAAGATTGAGGGTACGTTTGCTGAATGGATGGGTTATTATGAAGAACCAATGATGTTGCCACAGTTCCATGTAACAGCAATTACACATCGGCGCGATCCAATTTACCAATCATGTATTTTAGGCCATCCCAATAACGAGGGAGAAATGATTAGAATGCCTGTTATTCAGGCCAATAACTATAACATCTTGAAAAAGACAGTTGTAGGTTTCCGCGAATTCTGGGCACCGCATAAATCTCGCGGCTATAAAGTGATAGTTCAAGTTAATAAGCACTATCCTGGCTGGGGCAAGCAGGCTGGTCTCCAGGCCATTTCTACAGGACAAGGATTTGCGGCTGCTAATTACGTCGTGGTTGTTGATCAGGATATTGATATTTTCAATACGGAGGAAGTTGACTGGGCCATAGCTACCAGAATGGACCCGGCTGAGGACGTAATTCTTTTACCGAAAGTTGGAGTTTATCCTTTGAACCCGGCAGGTTCCGATCGAACAGATGTAGACCAAGTTTCAGGATATACTGAGTTCACTTATTGCGGGAAGATGGTAATCGATGCTACCAAAAAAATAGCATCCGAAAACCGCCGTCCTACAAGTATCCCAGTTGTTCCAGACCGGGAGGCATTTAAGCAGGTATTAGCTAAATGGGACGACTATGGCCTTGCAAAATGGACTAAAGTGAAAGACATTTACTAATCTGCCAAAATTGATTTATTCAGCAAAAACCGTTATAAACAATACCTTCTTTATCATAGGGAATAGAATTAAACGAAAGGGGGGAAATAGAATTGGTATAATCAAATTCTTTGATTATACCAATTCTAGAATATGAATAAAAATATCTTAACAAAATTGCAATATTCCGCTCCACCAGAGAGTCAGCTTATCGAACGGGCGGATTATGAGGTAATCAGGGAAATCCAAAGCCAGGGTCTACGTAGGTTAGTTAAACATTGCTGGGAGCACGTTCCTTTTTACCGGAATCGTTGGGGAAAAATGGGATTACATCCGGATGATATTCAAGGAATCGAAGATATAAACAAGTTACCTATAATTAATAAGGTGGAAATAGAAAAAGATTTAAAAGAAAATCCCCCTTTTGGTACTTTTCAGGGCGATTTACCTGCTTGTCGCATTCAAAGCAGTACGGGAACAACTGGTATGCCTAAACCATTTTTTCAAAGTAAGCGTGATTGGGATATAATCGGTAATTTATGGGCCAGAAGACTAAATGCTCAAGGGGTAACCGCTGAGGATAGGGTTCAGGTCTCTTTGACTTACGCGTTATTTATCCCTGGATTTACTTCCACTGAAGGTATTATGAAATTAGGGGCCATGGTGATCCCGGTTGGTAGTGGAGCAGCAACAAGCACTGAGCGGCAAGTTATATTGGCCCGGGATTGGCAAGCCACATGTTTGGTGATGACACCTTCTTTTGCTCTTCATCTTGCCGATGTCGTCGAAAAAATGGGCTACGATTTAAAGAAAGATTTCCAAATAAAGAGACTCATTCATACCGGCGAACCTTTACCTCCGGCGATGCGGCAGCGGATTGAAGAACGATGGGGTCTTCCTGCATATGACAACTGGGGTAGTGTGGAGACAGGGGCACCAACCTTTGAATGTGAGCATAAGAATGGTGTTCATATTAATGAGGATGCTTATTATTTTGAAGTTACTGAGCCGGAAACCGGTAATAGCTTGCCCGATGGCAAAGAAGGATTATTGACGGTAACAACATTATTTAAGGAGTCCGCACCCCTTGTAAGGTATAATATCGGTGACTTTACAACAATAATGCCTGAACCATGTTCTTGTGGACGGACTTTCCGGCGAATGGCTAGTGTACATGCACGCATTGATGACATGATTAAAGTGCGTGGCAGCGCAATCTATCCAACATCAGTGGAACCGGTAGTTCGTAAATACAATGAATTAGGTAGTGAATATCGCTTAGTTGTAGACAACGTTAATAACAGAGACGTAATCAAATTACAAGCAGAACTCGTGAAAGATTGTAATACGGTTGAACTTAAAGAAAAAATACTTAAAGAAGTTAATATGGTTCTGGGGCTTAAGTGTAATGATGTTGAATTATTACCATTTGGTGCTCTAGCTCAGGAAGCTTCGGCATCTGGTAGAATTAAATTCAAAAGGCTTCTTGATTTGCGTAAGAAATAATCTGGCAACTCAGGAGATTTACTAAAAGTGATATTCAATTATTTAAGAATATTACTTGATTTTCCAGGCTGGCGTCTTTTCTCAATCCTCTAATTAACTATATACATGTCAAACAAAAAAATGAGTGTTGGAGAAGGTCTCACCAACGGCAAAATGTTGAGCCCTTTTCCACAATCGTTATCAAACACCTATTAAGGTTATCATGACCTTCCACAAACACATCTATAGTGGTTAGTTCAGAGAATAACAATAATTATAATGAGGTGAAGAATAAATGAATTCTATCAGTTCAGTTACTGAGAAATCAGGTTTGAAAAACCCACTTTTGGCTGGTGCCAGAAAACCAGTTTGGTTGTTAATTGCGGTAATCTCTGCTTGTGTAATTATGCTCCTCCCAACTCCTGCTGGACTTACTTTTTATGGCAAGGCTTCATTAGCAGTCTTTTTACTTATTGCCGTGATATGGGCGTCCGAGGCAGTTGCATTTGATATTACGGGTCCCCTATTAATCACTTTAGTTACCCTGGTTACCTGGGGAGTAGGTGGTATGACAAGCGCTAATGCTATGAAT
This sequence comes from Desulfosporosinus sp. Tol-M, assembly GCA_000770645.1. Lineage (GTDB taxonomy): Bacteria > Bacillota > Desulfitobacteriia > Desulfitobacteriales > Desulfitobacteriaceae > Desulfosporosinus. The sequence goes on along the minus strand of JQID01000172.1, from coordinate 3,304 downwards.
TTTGCACTATCGGGTCTCAGTAATTCTGCGGTGTGGTTAATTTTTGGAGTATTTATTCTCTCTACAGCAGCGATTGAAACTAATTTAGCATATCGTCTGGCTTATTTTATAGTAGCTCGGGCTGGGGCTAAGCCCCGCATATTGACTTTAGCTTATATGCTATTAGAGTATCCATTAGCTTTGTTAATGCCGAGTATTACAGCTCGGGCTGGATTTATGGAACCTATTTGCCGGGCTACTGTTATCTCGACAGGAGCATTACCAGTTGAAGAATCCCTTAAACTTGGCCAGCAACCAAGCAAGTTTGCAAAACTAATTTATTTAGCTAACCTATACGCTATATTACTTAGTGGTATTTCTTTTTTAACTGCAGCTACAACATGGCCTTTTGTAGCTGCCTTATTAAAAAAACTAACTGGTTTCGACTTAACTTGGGGATACTCTGTCATATTGTTTTTACCAACAGCTTTAATTCTAACTATCATAGCCTGGTTTTATTTGAATTGGTTTTTTAAACCGGAATTCGATATAGCAACTGGCGGTCAGCAAAAGGCACAAGATGAATTACAAAAATTAGGCCCAATGTCCATTCGTGAAAAACAAACATTATTTATTATTTCTATAGCTATTATTTTTTGGGCTACCGACTTTATACACCATTTAGGGCCCACAGTGATAGCTTTAGGAGTCGGTTGGTTTTTATGGTTATTTGGTATTGTGACTTGGCAACAGGTTAGCCGTAACACTCCTTGGGGTTTATTAGTGGTTCTAGGCTCAGCACTGGCACTTGGAAACTTAGTAGAGCAAAGCGGTGCCATGGCATGGATCGGTAAAGTCGTACTAAGCTTAACTAATGGTATGCCAATATTACTGATATTTACTATACTCATTTTAGCAAGTGCTATTGTAAGATCAATGGAAGCCTCTGGTATAGCTTTAATCGTACCCATTGCCCCAATAATTGTTGCTGCAGCCCAAGGATGGCATATTCCCGGCGCAGCTACTGTATTGCTGATGGTTATTGGTACAGTCGGTCATGCCGCTTATCTTTTGCCAATGCAAATGACAAGCAATATGGTAATGTATAGCAGCGGTTATTTTGAAGTCAAGGATATGCTTAAGTCAGGCTGGGCTTTTAGCTTGATATATTTGCTCTTTTGGATAATAACGGCTTATACGTATTGGAAATGGCTTGGCCTTTGGTAGCTCGTTTTTAAAAGAGATAGGAGCACATCTATCAAATAATAAGGTTAAACAATAAAGGTTGGTACTGTCCAAGCCTGTCTTGATGAGGATGAACGTGAAAACCTGAAGAAACAGAGCCATACCGCCAAGCGCATATATAAGAGAAGCAATAAAAGCCTTAAATGAGATTGAAAATATCAAAATAGCAGACAATCATCCGAGATTAGAGGATGAGTTATCTATAATGTTTGAATAAAAGACAGACGAGAAAGTTTAAGCCAGGCTTGATTTCTGTTTGTAAATCTCTCGGAATTACTTATGAAGAGTGGTTTGAGACTGCGAATGGGTAAGAGAATTAAAGTTATTATCGCGGATGATAACCGTAATCTTTGTCAAATGTTACAGAACTACTTTCAAGATCAGGAAGATATAAACATAGTTGGCGTGGCTTATAACGGCTTAGAAGCTTGGGAGCATATCCAAACCAAGGAACCGGATTTAATCATTCTTGACGCTGTGATGCCAAATATGGATGGTTTATGCGTTTTGGAACGAATCAATACTCTGACAACTTTGACACGCCCTAAAATTATCATGCTAACGGCTTTTGGGCAGGAATCTTTGATGAATCAAGCGATGATGCTAGGTGTGGACTACTTTATTTTAAAACCATTCGATCTTGATATTCTCAACAAACGTATCAGTTCTTTAATGCAGGATATGCCGTCCTCCATTCCTACTCAGTTTTCTTCAGCTACGCCGATCGTTACAGCGACAGGAAACGGGGTCAATCTTAATGTTGATGTGACCACGATGATGCACCAAATCGGAATTCCTGCCCATGTTAAAGGGTATCAATATATTCGAGAAGCAATTTTGATGGCGGTAGAGGATGTCTCTTTGTTGGGTGCAGTCACCAAGGAACTCTATCCTGGCATTGCGAAAAAGTATAATACAGCACCCAGTAGGGTAGAACGCGGAATTCGTCATGCTATAGAACTAGCATGGGAACGTGGACAAACAGAAACTCTAAAACGGATTTTTGGGTATTCTATGAATATTGAACGCCAAAAACCCACGAACTCTGAATTTATAGCCCTGCTTGCCGATAAATTCAGAGTGATGGGTATGGTAAGCTAAATCCGCTTGATTCTTCACATGTCATAGAACGGTAACAAATATGGTTATGATAAATACAATGAGGTGAATCAGAAAAAAAAGAAAGGGATGTATATAAGATGAAATTGATTATCCTCTTAGTTATTATCGGTATGATTCCTTCTTTATTAAGGACGTGGGTATCCATCGATCAATACTTAGATTAGTTGAAGTTTATGATTAGGATAACAACTCGCTAGTTTAGCAGTTTACATAAGCCGACTTTTTATCTTTTGATCCTCCTTTACTTCCCCTCCTTGTGAGGGGATTTCTTATTGTTTAGGCATACCAATCCCAAGTAAAAAACGGAAGGATTGTGTGTCTGAACTCGAAGAACTAATTAAGCAAATCGAAGAAGTACGCTTAAGCATGATTAAGATAAAAGAGGGTAATATTTAAACAACAATAAGGATGAGCTTAACAAGGTATTTAATTCATGAAGTCTGGTAAATAATAAAGAACCAAATATTCTTTAATTGGAGATAAACATGCAAACATTTATAGAATTCGATTCTCATTTAATGAGCGAAATTGAACCTTCAAACTACTTTATTCAATTAAGCAAAACAGGAATCTTTCAAGTAAAATACCCTTACACATTACTGGGTGACTTAATGAAAGTACCCCAATCTCCAAAACATCACCCGGAAGGTAGTGTTTGGAACCACACAATGTTAGTTCTAGATAATGCAGGGAAAAGGAAACATCTAAGCCAAAATCCGAAGGTGTTTATGTGGTCTGCGTTGCTCCACGATTTAGGAAAAGTACCCACAACCAAGTTAAGAAATGGGCGTATAACCTCATATGACCACGATAAATGGGGAGAGCGGCTTTCTATAAAATTTCTCAAGGAATTTACTAGTGATCACGAATTTATAAAACAAATTTCAAAAATGGTAAGGTGGCATATGCAAATACTCTTTGTTGCAAAGGGGTTACTTTTATAGTGTCCCCCTTGTCA
>JQID01000081.1 GCA_000770645.1 Desulfosporosinus sp. Tol-M | reverse complement strand
ATATGGCTCGCGCGTTGCAAGTGGATTCCGGATTAGCCGCGCTGGAAGTTAACATTTCCTGCCCTAATGTCAAACATGGGGGGATGCATTTTGGAACAGACCCTCAGAGTGCTGAAGAGGTGATTGCGGCGGTTAAGGCAGCAACGAATCTTCCAATCATCGCTAAGCTATCACCTAATGTTACGGATATTGTGGAAATGGCCCGTGCTGTCCAGCGAGGGGGAGCGGATGCTCTCTCGCTCATAAATACGCTATTAGGAATGCGGATTGACATAGAACAACAACGTCCCTTGTTAGCCAATACGTTTGGAGGGCTATCCGGGCCGGCCATTCGACCTGTTGCTGTCCGTATGGTCTGGCAAGTGGCAGAAGCGGTCGATTTACCGATTATAGGTATGGGCGGGATTACCACTTGGCAGGATGCTGTGGAATTTCTCTTAGCCGGAGCGACAGCCATAAGTGTCGGCACGGGGAATTTTGTCAATCCGCAGACTCCGCTGGAAATTCTACGGGGAATAACAACATATTGTGAAAAACACGGAAAGACTTCCGTGCGTGATTTAGTAGGATTGGCCCATCAGGCTTAATTTTTGAGCTAAGTAAGGGGATGGGGTAACCCCCAGGGAATAGAACATAAAGAATCACATTGAAATAATTCAAGCGGTTTGAATGTAACTGTCATTATGTAATTAAACAGTTGGATTGAAATGAGAAGTTGGTTTGAATTGAAAAAATAATGAAATGGTAACGTTGGTTTTGATAAAACAGTAGTTTTTTAAATAGAGAGTTATAACGGAGCAGTCTTTAAATGAAGTAGCTTGAAAAGAACAGTTAGAAACGGAGGCCTAAGTAAATGGATGCAGCATTAAATAAGAAAATTATCGTGGCTCTCGATGTGCCCGGGCGCGCGGAAGCTTTAACCCTGGCTAAGGCTCTCCAAGGGAGCGGATGTTGGCTTAAAGTGGGCATGGAGCTGTATGCCTATACGGGTCCGGTAATGATCCAGGAACTGAAAGAGATGGGATTTCCCATTTTTCTGGACTTGAAGCTGCATGACATTCCCACGACGGTAGAACGGGCGATGCGTGGATTCTGAGCATGTGCTGGCACTCGCCAAACTCGCCGAAAAGGCTGGTCTGGACGGGGTAGTCGCTTCGGCCATGGAGGCGAAGGTACTCAGGCGAAACACGGAACCTGGTTTTTTGATCGTTACACCAGGGATTCGCCCAGCCTGGAGTGAAGCGCAGGATCAAGCACGGGTCCTCACCCCGGATGAGGCTTTGGCGGCAGGGAGTTCATTTCTTGTGGTCGGAAGGCCGATTACCCGTGCGGAAGATCCTCGTCAGGCCTTGGAACGACTTTGGACACGGTAAAAAGGAGAGAAATTATTTATGGAAAAATACGCGAACGCAAAAGAAACCCTGCTTACACCCGATGAATATCTTGAAATATTTAGAAAAAGTAATGCTCTGCTGGAGGGGCATTTCCTGTTAACCTCAGGCAAACATAGTGCCCAATACATGCAGTGTGCTCAGGTACTTCAATATCCGGATCGGGCGGCCATACTTGCCAAAGGACTTGCCATGTCGTTTCGCGACATGGAGATTCAAACCGTCATCGGACCTGCGATGGGAGGGATTTTGGTGGCTCATGAAGTCGCCAAGGCCTTAGGAGTGCGGGCGCTCTTTACAGAACGGGAAAATGGAAGCATGCGTTTGCGCAGAGGGTTCACCCTTTCCCCGGGAGAACGCGTCTTGGTCGTTGAGGATGTGATTACGACCGGTGGTTCCGTTCGGGAGGTGCTTACTGTGGTCCAAGAATCCGAGGCTATCCCGGTAGGTGTCGGTATTCTTGTTGACCGAACGGGGGGGACAGTAGATTTTGGACTGCCGATGGCCTCTCTTATTCAGCTGCATATCCAGGCATATGAAGCTTTGGACTGCCCGCTTTGTGCTCAGGGAATTCCTGCTATCAAACCGGGAAGCAGGAAAGTATAATAGCACTAATGAACATACAATCAGTGAACGCATAGTTCTTCAATTAGTGACAAAATGTATATGAGTTTCATATAATATATTTTACGAGTTAGTTTTTGGAAGGGGGTCGGATCATGAAAAAGGTAATTGTATTTGTGATAGACTCTCTGCATCCTGTGGTTTTGGGGAGAATCCTTTCGGAAGGCAATGCCCCTGCTTTTCGTTTTCTGGCTAAACACGGAACCTATTTCGACAGCGTTATATCTTCGTTCCCAACCATGACCCCGGTTGCCACGAGTTCTATGATCACGGGAACTTGGCCTGATCGGCATAGGGTTCCTGGCTTTATTTGGTATAATGAAGAGAAGCGGAAAATTGTAGATTACGGAGCGACTTTACGAAGTGTCTTGAAAATTGGTCCGGAGAAAGTTCTTCGTAATTTATTAAACAAGCTCAATGAAGAGCATCTTGCGCCAAAAGTGTCGACCTTGTATGAAAAACTGGAAGCCAGGGGATTTACTACAGGGAATATTAATTTTTTTATGCATCGAGCCACACACTCTTATCGAGTAAAAGTCCCGTTTTTGCTCGCTTTAGCGACACGTTTCCGTCTCACTCAAGCAGAAGTATTTGGTCCTTCTCATTTGAACTTAGGCCAACTCGTCCATCCGCCCTTCTCCGGACGGGTCAATACTTACCCAAGAGGAGTTCTTAACCGCTTTGGTTTTAATGACTCGTTTTCTGGGAAAGTCGCTGCTCAGCTAATCCGTGAAGGTAAACAGCCGGATTTCATGGTCATTTATTTCCCAGACAACGATAAATATTCACATCAGTACGGCCCATTACGTACAGGGCCTTCGATTGAACGAGCAGATCACCTGGTTGCTTCGGCCCTTGATGAGTTCGGTTCTTGGGAGAAAGCTCTCGAGGAAAATGTAATTATTGTTACGGGAGACCATTCTCAGACGACGGTCGGGTTAGGGAAAGAATACCTGATTGATTTAGATCGTGCTTTAAAGTCGTATAAACGGTTAGAGCTGATCGAAGAGGCAAGTGGGGACATCAACAAAGAGATTGCCATTTGCCCCAATGAACGGATGGCTTTTATTTATATTCTTCAGCGAAAAAATGAGATTTTACCTGACGTGGTGGGCATTTTGGCTAGAGATCCGCGCAATGCGCAGATTGCTTGGAAAGTCTCCGAAAATAGGTATTCCGTCTTTCAAGGTGGAACTGAAAAACAACTTTTGTTTTCTTGCGTTGGCCCGTATCAGGACGTTTACGGCCAAAGCTGGTCTTTCGAAGGAGATTTATCCGTAGTCGATGCCCAAGTGACGGGAGAGCAAAAAATAGAATTTGCTAAGTATCCAGATGCGTTTACTCGTCTGAGATCAGCCCTTGAGTCACGGAACGGAAGTCGGGTGGTTGTTTCGGCGGCATCGGGATATGAATATTTAGCCGTTGGGGGACCGATTCACCCTAGCGGCGGGAGCCACGGCTCCCTCGAAGAGGAGGATTCTACGGTGCCGATGATCGTTGCCGGTATGCCGATCAGGTTGGATTATCCAAGGATTATTGATTTGTTCCCGATGATTCTAGGGCATTTTGGACTATCGAAATAAAGAGGCTTGAACAGATTGTAAGGCGGTGGAAATGTCCAAAGAATACATCATTAGTATGACTAAAAGAACCAGGAGAAGAAGATAGGAAGTCCCAATCGCCAGCCTAAAACCGGGCTCAACGCTAAGGTATTGAGCGGTTTCTGATTTATTCCTGTACATGGAGATGATTTCAAAGATACCAAAGATTAATATCAAAACAAGGATATAAAAATGAAGTTTCCAGATAAGAATAACACATAAAATTAACCCGATTACCCAAATTAATGGTGAAATTGCTTTTGAAATTCTGCCCCCGTCTAAGAAACCAAAGGGGAGTAAATTAAAAAGGTTAATTAAGGCACTTACATATGCGAGTCCGGCCCAATAAGGTGCAGCTGTTAATGAGTAAATTCCTAAACATACCAGTGTGACAAAGGCCCCTGCAGCCGGTCCGCCGATCGCTGTTATGGCCTCTTCTTTAACACTTTTAGGCATACTCTTCATCCTGATAAATGCACCGAGAAAAGGAATAAATGTTGGAGCAGATACATCAAGGCCTAGTTTTTTACTCGTGACATAGTGACCCATTTCGTGAACAAAAATGACAATAACAAAGCCTACCGCAAATAACCAACTGTATATTTGAGCATAGAGAACGATTGTTAAGGCCATGCTCAAAAAGGTACCCGCAAATTTTGATGCCTTAAGTAAGGTGAACAAGAATTTGGCAAGTACGGTAAGTTTGCTAAATTTTAATAATCCAAATATTGCAGTGATTAGAATACCAAGTGTAGTTTTCGAAGGCCGTTTCGTTGGCTTTTGCACTATAGATTCTTCGATGCGTGAATTGTCGTCCTGAATATGCAAACTTTTTTCCTCACTTTTCCATTTATGATTCCTCAAACTTAGTCAACTTGAATTTATCATTGTTATTAGTTTATCTTCAACGGTCTGAATTATGAATGTTAGAGTTTCTGTTACTGCCAGACATTGAGGTTTAAGTTAGGTCGTAATAGATTATACTATTAGTTAATGTAACAATTTTTTATAGCAGGGATCGATAATGGTTTTATTGGCATAATGAAGGAGTGAGTTCCTTATGGAAGAAACTATTTTAGATGCAGTTGATAGGAATATGAAACCTAAGAAATGTAGGGAAGCCGGCTTTACACCTGGTGTACTCTATGGCGAAAGTGTTACAAATGCAATTTCCGTACAATTTGAGACGGCTGCTCTGAAAAAAGTTCTTGCTGCACATGGGTCGAATGCAAAAGTATGGGTAAATTATGGCAGCAACAAGAAATTCGGAATTATTAGGGAAGTTCAAAGGCAACCTGTTTCAGCTAGAGTCATTCATTTAGCAGTATATCTAGTCTCTCAAGAGCATGAGCTAAGAATGAAAATCCCTATTCTCTTTGAAGGGCAGGAAAACTTGAAGAATGCTCTGCTTCAGGTGTATAAAGCTGAGGTAGAAGTTTTTGGGAAAGCCCACTTGATGCCTGATGCAGTTGTGATAGATATATCAACAATGGCAGTAGGAGATGTAATTACTTCAATTAATTTTAATTTAGACAAACAGGTAAAAATAACTGATAACAAAGACGAAGTCTATGGAATCATAATACCTCAAAGAGTATTGACTGAGGAGACGGAAGCTGTAAGGGAAACGGTAACCGAAACTGAGGCATAATAATTCTCTGCATAATGTCTATGTCCTTAACCCCAATATGAGAAAAATAGCACCTCAAACGGGTGCTATTGTAACGAGTATGGAGTACCTTTAGTTATCGGCTTCTAATCAACCAACATTTCCTTAATAGTATTTTTCACAATTATCGTTATTTTTGTTCATAAGTTTCATGGCTTCAGCCCAGCCTTGTCGAGGAGATCCAAACATACCTTGTTGAGTTGGAGGTCATTTTGCCCGTCGTTCATTTAGTTCCCCCAAAAGACTATGCCATTCTCTGCGGTTGTACAGTACCCGTATTATATGGACGGTAAGTACAGGTTCGTCTATAACATAGAACAAGACATAGTTTTCAATGAATAGCCTGCGGACGCCGATGGAAGCGTATGGCTGATCGTCTACAATACTATTTCTTTCCGGCATCGTTGATAGCTTGACGATCTGCTCCTTAATGGACGTATATAGCCGCAACGCCGAAGCAGGTTCTTTGAGTGTTTCCGTGATATATGAGAGGATATTGTACATATCACGCTCAGCGGCGTTTTCAATTTCTATCTTATACCTTGTCAAAAGCCAAACTTCCTCTCGATATCCGCAAAGACATCTCCTGCGGGACGGTTTTTTCCGGCTTTCATATCCGAAAGACCTTCGTTAAGCAAATGATGAAGGTCGTGCTTACCACAGAGCCGCTCGTACTCAGCGTTGGAGAGGATGACAAGATCACCCTTACCGTTTTTTGTAATGAAAACAGGTTCCCGATAAGTATGGCAGAACTCGGATATCTCATTATACTTATTTCGTAGATCGGAGCTTGGTCTGATTGTGGCCATGAGAACACCCCCTCAATTATCCTATGCAAATAATATCGGAATTTTGATAAAATATCAACCGGATAACTCACCAGGTTTAAAC
>JQID01000164.1 GCA_000770645.1 Desulfosporosinus sp. Tol-M | reverse complement strand
GAGAAATCGGGAAGCGACACAAAAAATACCTACAACGGTGAAGGATTACGGGTATCGAAACAGGTTAATAGCCAGATAACAAAATACGTTTATATTTGGGATAAAGTCGCATTAGAACTGGATAGTTCAAATAATCAGACAGCCAAAAACATCCAGGGTACAAGCCTCATTGCCCGGACCGTAAGTGGTGCTACCCTTTACTACATGTATAACGGGCACGGAGATGTCACTGCTCTGCTTGATGCGGCAGGGACCATACAGGCAACCTATTATTATGATGCCTTTGGCAATATCTTGGAATCGACTGGAAATGTCAATAACCCCTTTACCTATGCTGGTTACCAATATGATAAAGAGACCGGATTGTACTACTGCAACAGCCGGATGTATGATCCAGTAACGGCTAGGTTCCTGCAGGAAGACACCTATGGCGGCGATCCTAATGACCCGTTGAGTTTAAACAGATATATCTACACTTACAATAATCCGTTAAAATACTATGACCCGACTGGGCATTGGCCAAATTTTGGTGGATTCTTTAGCGGAATAGGGAGTTTCTTCAGCGGAATAGGAAGCTCAATCAGTTCATGGGGTTCGGCTATATCTAATACAATAAGCTCATATGCATCTTCGGCGTATAACACAGCCGGCTCAATAGGGACGTCGATCTATAACACAGCCGGCTCATGGGGAACGTCGACATACAATTCGCTGAGTTCGTTTGGGAATTCGTTAATAAGTACAGTAAGCTCCTATACGACATCGGCGTATAATTCATTAAGTTCAGCAGGGACATCGACGTACAATTCGCTGAGTTCGTTTGGGAATTCGTTAATAAGTACAACAAGCTCCTATACGACATCGGCGTACAATTCATTAAGTTCAATAGGAACGTCGACATACAATTCGCTGAGTTCGTTTGGGAATTCGTTAATAAGTACAGTAAGCTCCTATACGACATCAGCGTACAATTCATTAAGTTCAATAGGAACGTCGACATACAATTCGCCGAGTTCGTTTGGGAATTCGTTAATAAGTACAGCAAGCTCCTATACGACATCAGCGTATAATTCATTAAGTTCAATAGGGACGTCGACATACAGTTCGCTGAGTTCGTTTGGGAATTCGTTAAGTTCCTACGGGATGACAACTTTGCCGATAGCACAGAACTTCTTTGGAGGACTATATGACGCAGGCAAGAGTACGGTAACTGGATTGGTAAATGCTGTCACGAATCCAGTTCAAACAATAGGTCAGATCCAGAATGCAGTTATACACCCTATAAACACGGGAACAGCCATCTGGAATGGTATTTCTACTTCATTTAATGAAAATGTGATCAATGGAGATGCCAACTCAAGAGCAAGATTTGCGGGAGTAGCATTGGGAGAAGTAGCGCTCGCAGTTGTGGGAACAAAAGGCATGGGCAAAACTGTAGATGTATTAAAAGGTACTGATGCAGCCAATGTCGTATATAAAGCTAATACTGCGGTAACTGGTAACAAACTCGCCTTCTCAATATGCTTCACGGGTGAAACCTTAGTAATGACAGCAAATGGGGATAAACAGCTCAAGGATATTCAGGTAGGGGATAAAGTTTATGCTGAAAACGTTAAGACTAATGAAAAGAAGTACAAAAATGTAAAACAGACATTTATTAATGATACTTATACCCTGTTACACATTATTGTTCAAGACACAGTGATAAATACAACCTTAACACATCCATTTTATGTAGTGGATAAAGGCTGGGTCAAAGCTAAAGATTTGGGAGTCGGAGATATACTGACTCTGGCAAATGGAGAAGAAACGAAAGTCGAAGCCCTGGAAATTGAAGAATTTAAGAACCCAGTGAAAGTTTACAATTTCGAGGTTGAGGACTGGCATACTTACTTTGTAAGCAGTTTGGGTGTATTGGTGCATAATTTATGCTCTCAGGGCGCGGGTGAAGCAGCTAAAACGGTACCGGCGCAACTTGTCCGAGAAGGTAATACGGCTACTATTGGAAAAATGGCGGATTTAAACAAAGCTGGCTCAATAAATAGTGGTGAGTTTAAAGTAGCCGATTATCTACCAAATATGGGGAATCCAAAAGCAAACTGGAAGCAGAATTCTGGGATACTAAGAAGTGTAATGAATGAGGGAAAGCCTATTAAAGATGTCTCTCCATATCCAATGAATAATGCTGGATTCTTGGGAGCTGAAAGGAATTTACTTCAAAGCAGAGGATGGACATATAGTAATGGTTATTGGAATCTGCCAAAATAAGGAGGAGAATGAATTTGACTAATAGTTTTATTAAGATCGCAGAATCAGAAATGGCACCCATATTAAAACAAATGGGAGCAAAATTAACAAAGAAAACGCCAACTGAGATATCTTTTTCGTTCTCCAAACTTGAGTTGTCATTTTACTTGGAAAGAGAGTTTGAAGTGTATGGAGTTATTTCGTCTGAAGAATTAAAACAATCCGTGTATTTATCCGAAGTAATGTCAGACTATTTTAATACTGATGAAAAAGCGGTATACCAGATATCTGAAAGTTTTTCTTTGGAATTGTGTATGAGAAAATTTGTAGGTATTGTGACAACCAAAATACTACCTCTTATTGAGGAGGGGAAAATTTATGAAGCTATGAATACTGTTATGCTAAAAAGAAAAGAAAATCTACGAAAATATAATGAGAGTCTAATTGAAAAGGAAGCAGAAAAAGCATTTAAAGAAAAAAGGTATGAAGATGTCATTTCGTATTATTCTCAAATGTCAGAATTAAGCGATGTTCAAAAAAAGAGATTGGAGATATCAAATAATAAAATAAAAGCAATTTGAGGTATAGAGGTAAGCAATGACCTCTATACGCTCCTTGACAAATGTAGAGTACACCCTTACCAGACCACCTAGAAAGGCGTGAAATCTGGCTGTTCGGTAGTGATCCGAGACACCTCAAAGGTGTACCTTGCTAAATTTACAGCCACCTAAGGAAAACAGCTGCTGTTCACTCAAACCCTTTTGCGGTCGGCATTGCCGACCGATGTAATCCGGCGGTGCGCCCAAAGGTGCACCCGCCTTTAACCTGCATGGTTTTCGACCCCATGGTTCACCCCCAAATTGAGGTGACGAAACACATTTTGGGATTGTATTTTAAAGGGAAAGGTTCGCAGAAAGCAGCCAAATCCGTTTTCAATTTCGCCAAAGGGGCAAACACCTTATAGCAGTAACTAAAACGCGACACAGCGGCACACAGTGGCTCACGCTGCCAGACAACAATATTAGCAAACTTGCTATTGGCATTAAACATTTGTGTGCCGGATAACGAAGGCATATATGAAACGCACAGCTTCTGTAAATTTGCCAGCAATGGACATGTAAACTGGCTTGTACCCCATGGTTCATGGTGAACCATGAATTTACAGGAAATCTGTTCTGTGGTAAAATTCGCGCCAGAGGGGGGGTTAAGGGGGTAAGAAATTATCCCGGAAAAATCCCTCGTTTTCTTTTTCTGCATCACTTAGCCATATAAATATACCACAGAAACAACTTGCAATCCGTTTCGGACAGAGTTAACATTACCAACACGAAAGTGAATAACCTGTTTGAAACGGAAAGTTAGCGGTAGATAGGCTGTTGCGCCCTTGCGGGTCTGAAAAGACTAACGCTGTTATCTGAGGTTGCCGGTGCTGGGAGCTTGAAGTGGATGCAGGACAAAAGAAGGGATGATATGCAGAGAAGAGAAAACTATCTCTATGTCGGCATGGACTTACATAAGGACACCCATACTGCCGTGATGGTGAATTGCTGGAATGAGAAACTAGATGTTATCGTAATTGAAAACAAGCCCAGCGAGTTTAGCAAGCTGGCAAAACGAGTAAATAAGATGGCTGTAAAGCTGGGGCTGTCCCCTATTTACGGCTTGGAAAATGCCTACGGTTACGGCAGGAGCCTTGCTGTCTGGCTGATTGAAAAAGGTTATATGGTGAAGGATGTTAATCCGTCCCTGGCTTATGACCAGCGCAAAAGCGCACCCATGATGAAGAAGAACGACGAGCACGACGCTTATTGCGTGGCTACAGTATTGATCAACCAGCTTCATACCCTGCCCGACGCAAAGCCGGAGGACAACCATTGGACGCTGTCCCAGCTTGTCAACCGCCGGGACACCCTTGTCAAAGATGGTATCCGGCTGAAAAACGGTTTGCATGAGCAGGTGTCGACGGCTTACCCAAGCTACCATAGATTTTTTTGCGATATTGACCGGAAGACGGCGCTGTATTTTTGGAAACACTATCCGTCACCCGTCTATCTGCGGAATAAACCTGTTGATGAACTGTTTGAAGAATTTAAAGCGATCGCGTCCAATACAACAAAAAGTAAGATTGAATTGATATTTGAATGCGTTCATCATGATGGTGATACGATACGAGAATATCAGGAATCAAGGGATTTTATCACCAAAAGCCTTGCGCGTTGTCTTGAGCAGCAAAAGGAAGAACTAGCCCTGGTCGATTGTGAAATCGAAAGGATGCTGAGGTATTTTGACTATAAACTAACAACAATACCGGGCGTCAGCATTGCCACAGCAAGCAAGCTGATTGCCGAAATCGGTGATATACGTCGTTTTTCGAGTGCTGATAAACTGGCTCGTTATGCAGGAATTGCACCAATCAAGTTCAGTTCCGGCGGCAAAGGCAAGGAGCAAAGCTCAAAACAAGGTAACCGTGAGCTGCACGGATTATTTTATTTATATATCAGAAAGTATAAGTTTTAGGGTACCTGTCCAATATTGGGGGTACCCCTTTACTTGCCGATTTGTTATGATATAGGCGATGGAAGCAAATGTGTTAAAACAGATATTTTTTGATAAGCATAAGCATTGGGATACTTTTGTGAAAAGATACAAAGGTCGTATCAGACCCATTGTAATTAAAGAAGTTGAAAAGTTTCATCGTTGTGGAGATCCAAAAAGTGGTTTTAAATTATTGGTATGTGAAGCATGCCATGATATAAAAATAGTACCATATCGTTGTAAAGGACGGTTTTGCACAACATGTTCCAGCGGAGAAACTGAGGAGTGGAGTCGGCTTATTGCCGATGAATTGCTCCAGGTTAACCATCGCCATGTTATTTTTACAATTGATGAAGGGTTAAGGGTTATATTTCAGAAACACCGAGAAATACTAAGAGACCTGATGGACGAAGCGGTCCGGATAATCCAGGATTGGTTCAAGAAGAAATTCAAAATTGTACCAGGAATAATAGCTGGGTTGCATACATTTGGGGCGCGGATGAATTTTAATCCCCATGTACATATGCTTGTGACGATGGGTGGGATGAAACAAAGTGGTGAGTGGAAGGTGTATGATTATCTACCTTTTCCGATGCTACGTAAGCAGTGGCAGACAGTCGTATTAAAATTAATACGTAAGGTCCTAGACAATAATGAAAAAAAGAAAGTGCAGCATTTATTGCAAAAGGCATACAGTGCTAATGGAGAAGGATTTTATGTTTATGCCCCCAGACAGAAAGGAAATGTAAAGGAGCAACTGGCCTATATTGGTCGGTATATTCGTCGCCCGGCAATAGCTTTACATCGGATTGAGGAATATGACGGTGAGTATGTAACGTTTAAATACCATGACAAAAAGGATGGTCAAGAAAAGCGGGAAAAGCTAACGGTAGAAAAATTTATAGCCCGGCTGATAGTACATATTCCAGATGAGCAATTCAAAACTATCCGTCATTATGGTGTGTATTCCCGGCGAATAAAAGCCCAATGCAAGAAAATTATTTCTATCTGGCAGAAAGAAATGAGGAAATGGATTGTCAAAGTAAAGAAAAGCATTAGCCGGAGGAAATGGTGTCAACGTATCAAAGAACAGACCGGAAAAGATCCCATGATATGCCCGCATTGCGGGAACTATTATGAATACAAGGGAGAAGTGTGTCTAAAAGAGGGACAACTAGAAATAAAACATGCAAGTTGTCAAGTAGCACGAGCTTGTCTAGAGAGGATGATTTACAATCTCACCGAAATCAAAACAACGGAAACTGGGCAAAAAGAAGAAAAAGCACCAAAGCAGCCCGAACGAAAACGGGAACAGGAATACGGTCAATTATGTTTGTTTGGAGTGTAACCAAACTGAAGGGATACCTCTAAACGTAGTACGATCATTCGATGAGATGGATGATGGTGATCCAACAGTGCCTCCGCAGTTCAGTTGTGAAAAATGTGGTGGTACTATGTATCCAGAGTATTACAAGGGGATCCATGGGTATGAGTACAAAATAACGGATGTTAAATAAAAGGACCGAGGCCGTAGCCTCGGTTTTCTTAATCTGGCGGTATCCATGGTCACGGTTCCAAAGACAGGAAAGCCGAATCAGCCTATATTTTATTTCTATTATCAGCGTAAAATCAGCGAAGGTAAAACGAAATCACAGGCGTTGGTCTGTATAATGCGCCGATTAGTAAACATTGTTTACGGCATGATGAAGAACAAGACGGAGTATCGTCCCTTTGTGGTTGAGGATCATGTTGTAGAAGAACAGTAATGATTGTTATAACACAGCATTGAAATTATGCCATAAATTTTAAAATTGAATACGGGTTCCCAACCTTAATCTGAGATATAGATTCTTCCACCTGAGGGGGCGGGTGAATTTGTCCACGGTAACAGTAAATTAAGTACTAAAGTTCAGCATGGATATGAAATATTTGAAAATGAATCTGGGGATATCATAAAGATAGGTATTAGCGGGCGACCGCTTAATAAAAATGAGACATCGCCAAGAGCAAATTCTCAAGTAAATAGTTTTAATAATGCTGCTGGATCTAATAAGTACGGTGCAAGAGTTGTTGAGCCGAGCATTCAAGGCAGACAAGCAGCCCTTGACTGGGAATTAAATAATGCAATGAGGATTTGGAGAGAAGGAAATTCAATGAGTATGCACCAAAGGCCACAACCCTGGAAATAAGGAGATGATAAAAAGTGTATTTAAGCGAATTTGATTTGGATTTACCATATATCGCTGATGAAGATAAAATTAATGCAATAATGAATGAGAAAAATTGTCTCCGTAATGAAGCAACTAAACTGGATTATGAAAAAAATTGGAAAGATAAGAGACGCCAGTTTAGATTAGAAACCAGAAATATCTCAGCTATGTTTGAAAGATTATTTGGACGGATGGAAACGAAAGACTGTTCAAAGATACTGGTTGAATGTGTCGATGATGTCAAGGAAGAGCAAGTTTTGAACTTTTTAGGTGTATGTACCGTACAAGTAAAATTCAGTTATAATAGTTTCTCAGCTAGTAATGATTATCAGAAGAAAAAAGAAACTTTAGACTTACTAATGGAAGGTACCAAAATAGTTGTAGAAAATGAAAATTGGAATATTAAACCCTTCGAAACGGTATATTTCAAGATTCGTGAAGCTAATTACACAAATGAATGGGTTTGGAAGAAACCTGTTAAAAGTGCAGACAAAAAATTTAGTGCTGAGGTTTTATGTCAGCATGGAGTTGAATCTATTCAGATTTATATAGTTCTACGAGATAAAAATGGTACTAAATTAGATAAAAAAATAGTTATTTCAGAACTCCCAGACGAATTTGCATATGCTGAACATTTGGGAGAAGTTAAGTGGCTTTCAGATAACGAAGTAGCATTGGTAAATAAAAAAGGCGACAAAACATGGACGGTTAACGTTGAACTGACTGCGAAACAAAAATAAAGCTTACTAACAAAAGTAGTCAAAAAACTGGGAGATGGATTAGCGTCTCCTTTTACGGTTCAAGACACAGTGATAAATACAACCTTAACACATCCATTTTATGTAATGGATAAAGGCTGGGTCAAAGCTAAAGATTTGGGAGTCGGAGATATACTGACTCTGGCAAATGGAGAAGAAACGAAAGTCGAAGCCCTGGAAATTGAAGAATTTAAGAACCCAGTGAAAGTTTACAATTTCGAGGTTGAGGACTGGCATACTTACTTTGTAAGCAGTTTGGTGTATTGGTGCATAATATATGCTCTCAGGGGGCGGGTATGGTTTTGATATTTTTAATGCTCTTAAAAAAGAACTCGGAACTGCTGGGGAAGGAAAGGCTTGGCATCACATTGTAGAACAAAATCAAATTCAGAAATCGCTTTAGTCCGCTACAAATCCACAATACAAATAACGTAATTGCTGTTGATTCAGCGACTCTCGCAAAGATAAGTGGATATTATAATACGTCAAAGTTTTCATTTAAAATGGGATGAAAGTAAGAGATTGGATTGCAGGACAAAGTTTTGAAACGCAGCATGAGTTTGGGATTGACGTCATTAAAAGATTTGAGGTAATAAAGTAATGAAAAGTTATCATCTCAAGAAATAATCGCCCAATATATCGAGAGCGGAATAATATCGCAGAAGGCTACATTGAAAGAGGATTATAAATCTAATAACAAAGAGGGAAAAAACTTATAAAAAATATTCAAGATGTTAGGGAATGATGTTGAATTGGCAAAATCAACACTGAATAGCATTGACTGATTGCCTGACAGTAAACGAGTAATGTTTAAAGAAGATAAGTCTGCGTGCTCGAAGACACACTTATTTGTGCTTGGAAAGCAATCTACACATATAAACATGCGGTCACTCCAGCTTGGAGCAGCCCACTCAACCCCGCGTGATTTGTAGTTAACTGTTATCCCTAGGAGTTCAGAATAATGAAAAATTAGCTCAAATCCAACTTATTTCATTACGTTTTGTGTCTTGAGCGAAGCGAAAGTAATGACTATAAACATGAGACCAAAGTGCCTATTCTGCGTATGCCGACTCTGCCTTTCTTTATTTGCTTGGCAAGGCAGAAACTGAAGGCAACAAAGGAAAAATGTAGACGTGGGTAGAAGTGGATCTTTCACAAATTCTATGTTCTACTAAAGTTTGTCTGTTCATACACTCCCCATGAGGGGGAGTGAAAATGCAAGCCCTGGGGGTTATGTTCCTGGTATTTGGAGTTATCATTTCCGTACGTGAACGAAAGTATCGGCTGATGTGGCGATCTCAGGCTACGTCAAATCAATTGGCCACTGCTTTAAGTCAATTAGTGGGTACAGCAGGGGGGATTTACCTCTCGCTGGAGCTCTTGTTCTCCTTCTTAAAAATCCCCGAGGATTGGTGGAGTGGTTCAATCTTTTTAATTGAACCACTAGCTCTAATTTCCTTATTGATAGCCATATTGCAACCTTTTGTATTGAGTACTTGGACAAGACTGCGGAAATAAGGAGGAAATAGGATGCTTTTAAGTGATCTTGCCGGTAAAGAAATTATCAATTTGTATGATGGCGCAAAACTCGGCTTGGTGGGGGACGCTGATCTTGATATTTCCTTAAACGGATCAGTTGAAGCAATCATTCTAACCTCCCGCGGGGGATTTTCAGGTTTTTGGGGTTCCAGGGGAGACCGGGAACGAGAAATATTGATGATACCTTGGCAAACTATCAAAAAAGTAGGGTCCGAAGTTATCATTATTGATCTGCATAATAAATCTGATAAGATTCGTTAAGATACAATTTGACAGAGGGCAGGATACCCAATAAAATGGATGGAAAAGCTGCAACCCCGAACTGCGTTTGGCAACGGGGTTTTTGCCTTATCATCGCAGGAGGGGTTTCCGTTGAAGAAAATTCGGGTTTTTGTGGCCGGAGCAAGTGGAAAAATGGGTCAGGAAGTGATCCGTTCGCTTTTAAAACAAGATGATCTCTTATTGGTGGGAGCTTGTGATACACGACAACTGGGAATGGATGTTGGGTTTGTTGTAGGCGCACCGCGGGTCGGGGTAGATATTACAGGTCCATTAGACCTTGAAATCTTAAATGCGACACGCGCTGATGTTTTAGTGGATTTTACTAATCCTCAATCTGTTTTAAAAAACACCAAAACGGCAATTCTGGCCGGTGTAGTTCCAGTTGTTGGCACAACCGGCTTGGATGAATCTGAAATTGAAGAAATTCGTGCCCTCGTAGTGAAAGAACGCGTAGGCGCATTCTTGGCTCCAAATTTCTCTATTGGGGCGATTTTGATGATGCGCTTTGCCTGGGAAACAGCAAAATACTTTCCACATGTGGATATTATTGAATTGCACCATGATCAAAAACTGGACGCCCCGTCGGGAACCGCAATAAAAACGGCGGAAGGGATTTTAGAAGTCCGTGACCCCATGGTTCAAGGACACCCGAATGAATATGAAAAAATTATAGGGGCCCGTGGCGCGGATATTGGAGGAATTCATATACACTCTGTGCGGCTTCCCGGGTTGCTTGCCCACCAAGAAGTTTTATTTGGAGGGTTAGGTCAGGCTCTAACAATCCGGCATGATGTATTCTCGAGAGAAACCTATATGCCGGGGGTAATGTTAGCTATTCGCAAGGCTTCCGAGTTGAATAATCTAGTCATAGGACTCGAGAATTTCCTTGATTAAATAATATCTCGCGTAAAATAATATCTCGCGTAACCGCTGCCCTCATTCCCTCATATAATGGATAGTAGTCAATGGGACACTGTCTCAAAGGGGGCATAAAGATGAGTGCGGATCTGAAAGGAATTCGTTTGGCCGTGATAGGGGGGGATGATCGGGAACTATATTTAATTCCCGAACTACAAAAACTGGGAGCCTACATAGTCGGGGTCGGATACGAAAATGCTTCTCCCATTCCGGGAATGATGCTTGCGCCTTCATTACAAGATGTAGTTGGTCAAGTAGATATGCTGCTTTTTCCAATGTTCGGCACGGATGAACGTGGGGTAGTCAAAGCCAAATATTCTTCTTCACCTATCGTTTTAAACAAAGAAGTACTTCAAGCTATTCCAGCGCGTGTTCCGCTGATTATTGGTTTCGCGCGGCCGGCTTTGAAGTCAGTAGCAGAAAAGATGGGAACCCAGTTGGTAGAAACCATATCCCTTAATGAGATTACTATCCTTAATTCCATTCCTTCGGCAGAAGGAGCCATTCAAATGGCTATGGAGAACACAACCATTACGATTCATGGTAGTGAAAGCATCGTCTTAGGTTTAGGGCGGTGTGGTTGGACTCTGGCGCGAATGTTGCAAGGTATTGGAGCACATGTGACGGGGGTTGCTCGTAAACCAATGGACTTAGCGCGTGCTACTGAAATGGGACTTAATGCCGTACATTTTTCCGATCTTGAGGATAAGATTGGACGTGCGGAGATCATTTTTAACACCGTACCTCATCTTGTCTTAGACCGCATGATGTTAGAAAAGGTGGCACGGGATGTAGTAATCGTGGATTTGGCTTCTATTCCGGGAGGGACAGATTTTGAATATGCACAGATGCTTGGCATAAAAGCACTTCTGGCCCCGGGTCTCCCAGGCATTGTAGCTCCCAAAACAGCCGGCCGAATTCTTGCTCAAATCTATCCGCAACTTATTCTTCGTCACTTGACCACAATGAATACTACGGTTCAGTCTTAAAAAGTGGAGGTGCGAAGAGAGATGCAGATTGACGGGTTGAAGATTGGTTTTGCTATTACAGGATCACATTGTATGATACATGAAGTTATAAATGTTATGGAGCGACTGGTAGATGAAGGTGCTGACGTGACGCCGATAATCTCTTACTCCGTTGATAGTATGGACACACGATTTGGAAAGGCGGAGGATTGGAAACATCAATTCCAGGAAATCACTCAAAGGGATCTGATTCTTTCTATTCCTGATGCTGAGCCTATCGGACCAAAGAACATGTTTGATTGTGTTGTCATTGCTCCGTGTACCGGAAATACCATTGCTAAGCTGGCAAATGGTATTATAGATACCCCAGTACTCATGGCAGCAAAATCCCATCTTCGTAATCTAAGACCGGTGGTTTTGGCGATTTCGACCAATGATGGACTGGGGCTCAATGCACGTAATATTGGGACTTTACTCATAACAAAAAATATTTACTTGGTACCGTTTGGTCAAGATAATCCGCAAGTTAAAGCAAATTCCCTGGTAGCGCATATGGATAAATTGCCGGAAACCATCCTCATGGCTTGTGCCGGACAACAAATCCAACCTGTGCTTTTGGATTATCGGTAATATGTGGATCACTGTGGGACTTGGGGCCTTGCTTCCGGTGGGGTACCCTTTCCCACAAGTTAAAAATATTTAAGGAGGAACAAATTAATGCCAAATGTTGCAATTGTTGGTGCCACGGGAGCAGTTGGACAAGAGTTTCTTAAAATTCTCGCCGAACGGAATTTTCCGGTTAATGAATTGAGGCTGTTAGCGACAAAACATTCTGCAGGGAAAATAATTTCATGGCAAGGCCAGAAACTTGAGGTTCAAGAGTCAACCAATGAGAGCTTTAAGGGTATTGACATTGCGCTTTTTGCAGGTGGATCGGGAAGCACGGAATACGCCCATGCCGCAGTGAATAGTGGGGCTGTGGTGATCGATAACAGCAGCGCTTTTCGCCTTGACCTGGAAGTGCCTCTTGTAGTACCTGAAGTCAATCCGGAAGATGTTTCGTGGCATAAAGGAATTATTGCAAATCCCAACTGTTCAACGATTATTATGGCGGTTGCCCTTAAGCCTATTTTTGATTTAGCAGGAATTCGTCGGGTGGTAGTTTCTACATATCAAGCCGTGTCCGGTGCGGGACGCGAAGGTATTGAGGAATTGGAAACACAGGTTAAGGCCTGGACACGGGGGGAAGAACTCACTTCCAAAGTTTTCCCTTATCAAATTGCTTTCAACCTTATTCCACGCATTGATATATTTCAAGAAGGAGACTATACCAAAGAAGAGTGGAAGATGGTATATGAAACACAAAAGATTTTCCACGCTCCCAATATGGCCATTACAGCAACCACCGTTCGGGTACCAGTTTTGCGTAGTCATTCGGAGTCCATTAATGTGGAGACAGATCGGTTAGTCAGTGTCTCAGAAGTCCGGGAGGCTTTAAGCAAAGCGGCGGGGGTTATTGTTGATGACGATCCAGGTAATGACAGTTATCCGATGCCTTGGTTTAGTTCGGATAAAGACGAAGTCTATGTTGGACGCTTGCGTAAAGACTTTTCTATCGCTCAGGGCTTTAATTTGTGGGTGGCAGGGGATCAAATCCGTAAAGGTGCAGCAACGAATGCCGTACAAATCGCGGAACTCCTACTATAATCGTGGTTCGCGGTTCGAGATACGAAGTTCGAAGTCGAAGGATCAAGTTTCAGGTCTAAAATAGGAAGTAAGGCTTCGAGTTAGGTAGTTTAAAGTTCTTAGTAAATGGATAGATCTTTGGTTTGAGGATCAAAGAACGATGTTCAAAGATTGAAAGATTGAAAGATTGAAAGATAAAAGCTTAATAGTTAGGAGTTAGAGATTAGAAGTAAGATTAGTAGTTAGAAGTTAGTATTAGTTTGGTTCGAACATCGAACCTCGAACCTCGATAAGGGGGGTGGAAGGGTTGCGAATTTTGGTACAGAAGTTTGGAGGAACCTCTGTGGCTACGGCAGAGCGGCGAGCAAGTGTGGTCTCCAAAGTTTCAGAGGCTATTCTTAGTGGATATTCTCCGGTTATCGTAGTTTCTGCAATTGGCCGTTTTGGGGACCCCTACGCAACGGATACTTTTTTGAGCATGGTTCAAGAAATTTGTTCTAATTTACCAAAACGGGAGTTAGATCTCCTGATGAGTTGCGGGGAAGTGATTTCCGGGACTATATTAGCAAGTACGTTAATTAGTCTGGGACTTGAAGCGGTTCTTTTTACAGGAGGGCAAGCAGGAATTATTACTGATAATGAGTTCGGGAATGCTCGGATTGTACGGGTAGAGCCTAGCAGGATTCTGGAGCAACTAGCAAAAGGCAAAGTCGTTGTTGTTACTGGTTTCCAGGGAATTACAGAAGACGGACAGATTACGACCCTTGGACGAGGGGGAAGTGATACGACGGCTTCGGCACTAGGTGTTGCTCTCGATGCGGAAGCGATAGAAATTTATACGGATGTTGAGGGAATTATGACGGCAGATCCTCGGATTGTTGAAGATGCACGGACAATAGATACCGTCACTTATAACGAAATATGTCAAATGGCATATCAAGGAGCCAAAGTCATTCATCCACGTTCTGTAGAAATCGCGATGCAACGAAATATTTCGCTCAGAATCAAATCGACCTTTTCAGATGCACCGGGGACATTGGTTACGAACATGTATCCAGATCGAGGAGTTGGGACGGATATTACCTCAGACCGTATTATCACTGGTATTGCGCATACGCCGAATGTCACACAACTTCGGATTCTAACAGAGGATGTTCAAGACAGACATCTTACGGATAAAAAGATATTTAAAGCGATGGCACTTGCCGACATTAGCGTAGACCTCATCAGTGTACAACCGGAAGCAGTGCTCTATACCGTTCGGGATGAGGTTGCGTCTCAAGCAGTTAAAATTTTACAGAATATGGGCTTTGAACCGCGAGTAGTTCCAAATTGTGCAAAAGTATCTATTATAGGTGCAGGAATTGCTGGTGTCCCCGGTGTAATGGCCGATTTGGTAGAAGCACTTTCTGATGCAGGTGTGACTATTCTGCAATCAGCTGATTCACACACTACTATTTGGGTGCTGGTTCATAAGGAAGACATGGCGACGGCAGTCAAAACATTACACCAAAAATTCCGTTTAGGTATTTGAATATAAGCAAAAGAATTGGGTGGAGAGGGATGAGTCAAATGTCTTTTGGAAGAAT
>JQID01000015.1 GCA_000770645.1 Desulfosporosinus sp. Tol-M | reverse complement strand
ATAATGAACCTACAGCTACCCATAATGCAACAACCAGAAAGTCTTGAACCTTAAATGAATTTATATATATGAGAGAACCACTTCTCTTGTACCGAATGTAGGATGAGATATGAAAAATTATCAATCCTACAGTAATTGTTGTACATATCCAATAAAACAAATCAAAATCCTCCTTGTAGTTCTTCCGTAAAAGTATAAGACCTAGCTATTTCGTCTAACGGTTATTTAACGAATTTCGTTAATTGTACTCTGAATAGACTTTACACGAACTAGTTCGTATATATATCCTTTATTCGTACAATGAATCCATTCGACAGCAATGAATAGTTTCCCTTTATTTACTCCTTGGGTCCGATAACCAACGTTATAAGTGAGGAAATTAGATTCCTCATTTATAATCAAATCCGACGGTGAATGACGATGCAGCTGTTTCCGTTTTAGAGCTTGGAGTAAAAAAAAGTGCAATCTACGATGCACTATGGTATTCTAACCTTGTATTTCAAATTCGAATCTCGACTAAGTCTATGAGAGGGTGTTAAAATAGTGGCAGGACTTTTCGCAAAGCTCAAAGAAGGTCTAACCAAAACACGGGAAAATTTTGTGGGTAGAATTGAAGAGGTTTTTACCGGCCGGAAGAGAATTGATGAAGAGTTATATGAAGAATTGGAAGAGGTGCTGATCCGTTCAGACGTCGGTGTCAATACAGCATTTGAATTGGTTGAACGGCTGCGAAAAGAAGTCAAAAAACAAAAAATCTCACAGCCAAGTGAGCTTTATCAGGTTCTCCAGGAATTGATCACAGAGTTATTAGGCGAGGAAGAAACGCTTACCTTAGCAAAGCAAGGTCCCAGCATTATTCTCGTGGTTGGGGTAAACGGGGTTGGCAAAACAACCACGATCGGTAAGCTTGCGAACCGGTTAAAAAAGGATGGAAAACGGGTTATCATGGTTGCGGGAGATACCTTTCGGGCAGCGGCTATTGATCAACTTGAGGTTTGGGGAGAACGAGCCGGGATAGAGGTTATTAAACAGCGGGAAGGCGCGGACCCGGCAGCTGTGGCCTATGATGCGGTACAAGCTGCCAAATCGCGTGGGATAGACGTTGTGCTTGTGGATACCGCCGGCCGCCTCCATAATAAAGTAAACTTAATGGAAGAATTGCGTAAGGTCAAGCGGGTAATTGAACGGGAAATTCCGGGGGCGCCTCACGAAGTGTTACTTGTATTGGATGCCACTACGGGACAGAACGCTTTGCAACAAGCCAAACTTTTTCAAGAAGTGGCAGGAGTGACAGGAATTGTCTTAACGAAGCTGGATGGAACAGCCAAAGGGGGCGTCGTGTTAGGAATCAAAGGGGAA
This sequence comes from Desulfosporosinus sp. Tol-M, assembly GCA_000770645.1. Classification (GTDB taxonomy): domain Bacteria; phylum Bacillota; class Desulfitobacteriia; order Desulfitobacteriales; family Desulfitobacteriaceae; genus Desulfosporosinus. Next base: position 16,145 of record JQID01000015.1, on the reverse strand, counting down.
ACTAGGATTCCGGTGAAATGGATTGGGATAGGAGAGGGAATCGAAGATCTGCGCTCGTTTGTGCCTAAGGATTTCGCAGCAGCACTTTTTAACCGGCCAGACGGGGAGGGAGCATTCTGATTTTTTATGCACTTATTGGGGGAACCGGAGTTGAGAACTTGACGCTGACCGAAAAGCGCGCTATCACGGTGGAAACTCCTTATGGTACGGTAGAACCCGTAGTTGGCAAACTCACGAATCGGGAAATTGTTTTCATGAGCCGACATGGAGGCTGTCACGCCACACCTCCCCATCTCGTGAATTACAGGGCTAATATTTGGGCGCTGCGAAAACTTGGGGTGCGAAAGATTCTCGCCACAGCGGCGGTTGGTTCTTTATCTCCAAATTTTCATTCTGGTGAGTTAGTACTTCCAGATCAATTTCTTGATTTTACTAAAAGTCGTACGCAGACTTTTTACGAAGGTGGGGAACAGGGTGTACTCCATGTGGATATGACCGAGCCCTATTGTTCTGATGTGCGCCGGGTTATTATGGATGCTTCAGAGCAGCTTGGGTTTGTGATAAAGAATGGGGCATGTTATGTTTGTACTGAAGGTCCACGTTTTGAAACCCCTGCAGAGATTCGCATGTTTCAGCACTTAGGGGGGGACCTTGTAGGAATGACGAGCGTCCCTGAAGTTGTTCTGGCTCGAGAGCTGGGGATGTGCTACGCCTCCATCGGGATGGTCACGAATGAAGCAGCCGGGATTACATCCCAGCCGTTAACCCATGCTGAAGTAATGGAAAGCATGAAGGCACTAGGAGTAAAGGTTACAAAAATCATTGAAGAGAGTATTGGATTATGGACTCCCGATCAGAATTGTCGATGTGCCTCAGCAAATAGAGAAGTGGGTAAGTTTTAGAAAGGCAGTGGGACGATGAAATCGATCGAATGGTTAGGGAATGCCTTGCGAATATTAGATCAGAGCAAGCTTCCAGTAGAAACTGTATATCGGGATGCTTTGTCCTATGAGGATGTGGCAGAGGCTATTGAACACATGGAAGTACGCGGCGCGCCTGCTATTGGGGCAGCTGCCGCATATGGATTTGCCTTAGGAGCGCAAGGGTATCAGGGGAATATAGAGGGGCTGCCCGGTTACATGGAAGTGGTACAAGACAGACTCGGGGCGACTCGGCCCACAGCGGTCAACCTGTTTTGGGCACTTCGGCGTATGGAAGATCGTTTACGTGAATGCAGGGAGGTCAAAGATTTAGCTGAGGTGCGGCAGATTTTAATTGAGGAAGCGGATCATATCGCTGAGGATGATCGCCGGGTGAACGGCTTAATTGGGGAATATGGAAATGAGATTATCCCGGAGAAGGCCAATATTCTGACCCATTGTAACGCTGGAGCTTTAGCCACAGTAGAGTACGGTACTGCTCTTGGGGTAATTCGAAAGGCTAATGAAACAGGGAAGACTATTCATGTTTATGCAGATGAGACACGACCTTTATTACAAGGGGCACGCCTAACGACCATGGAACTTATGCAAGACAAGATTCCGGTGACCCTAATTGCAGATAATATGGCTGGATATTTAATGCAACAAGGTAAGGTTGACCTTGTGATTGTAGGAGCGGATCGAATCGCGGCCAACGGAGATACTGCGAATAAAATCGGGACTTACTCCTTGGCAGTCTTGGCCCAAGCGCATGCCATTCCTTTTTATGTAGCAGCTCCAACCTCGACCATTGATTTAAAAGTAGCAACCGGTCAAGAAATACCGATTGAAGAACGTCCTGACAAGGAAATGCGAGAATGCTTTGGGGTACAAGTCGCCCCTGCGGAGGTCAATGTATATAATCCGGCCTTTGATGTCACCCCGGCGAAATATATCACGGGGATTATTACCGAAAAAGGGATTATGACCAATCCTTATTCAGTGAACATCCTTAAATTAATGGTGCGATCCTAAATTTCGGATTGAGCTTTGCCATAGAATTGAGGTTATCCCTTGACGAAGGGTGTGAGGAGGATAGAGAGTATGTCGAAACTTCTAATACGGTCCATGGTGTTACCCATGACCGGACAGGATGTATTTTATCCCCAAGGGGAAATTGCTATCGAGAACGATCGGATTGTATCGGTAGGGGCGCAGGGCTCTGTCCCGGCAAGGTTTATTCCTGATCGTATTCTGGAATTACCTAACGACGTGGTTATGCCGGGGTTAATAAACACTCATACCCACGCAGCTATGACCTTACTCAGGAGCTATGCAGACGATCTGCCGCTTATGCCTTGGCTTAATGAGAAGGTTTGGCCATTCGAAGAAAAATTGACAGAAGAAGACATCTATTGGGGAACGGCCTTGGCGCTTTGTGAGATGATTCGTTCCGGTACGACCACCATGCTGGATATGTATCTTTCAATGGATCAAGTCGCGGAAGCGGTGCTCAAAGCAGGGACTCGTGCTGTCCTTTCACGAGGACTGGTCGGAAATAATCCAAACGGCAACCGGGCCTTAGCAGAAAATATTGAATTGGTTCGATGTTATCACGGCGCCGGTAATGGGCGAGTGAGCATCATGTTTGGGCCGCACGCTCCTTATACTTGCGGAGCGGAGTATCTACAACGCGTGAAAGTTGAGGCGGATCGGCTGGGTGTGGGAATACATATACATGTGGCCGAAACCATAGATGAGATTAAGAATATTGGAGAGCAATACGGAAAAACTCCTGTGCAGTGGCTCGATGGGCTTGGGTTTTTCGGAGGGCATGTAGTAGCCGCACACTGTGTTCATTTGACGCCGGAGGATATGGATATCCTGGCTAGTAGGCACGTTTGTGTCGCTCATAATGCCGAAAGTAATATGAAACTAAGCAGTGGAACCGCTCCCATAACCGAGCTGAGTGCCAAAGGCGTGGTCATAGGACTCGGAACGGATAGCGCGTCCAGTAATAACAATCTCGATCTTTTTGGGGAGATGCGCTCAGTAGCATTTCAACAAAAGCTTAAGGTGGGTTCGACCGTACTGCCGGCTTATGAAGTATTGGAAATGGCCACGCTTGGCGGTGCTCAAACGCTCGGTCTTGAAGATGTTGGGATGCTCGCCCCGGGCTTTAAAGCAGATATCATCACCATAGACATGGCGCAACCGCATTTCTATCCTCGTTTTTCTATCCCGGCACATCTGGTCTATGTTGCCCATGCAGGGGACGTACGCACGGTGATGGTAGATGGTAAAATCATCATGGAAGAACGGAAACTATTGACTATGGATGCAGATAAGGTTTGTCAAGAAGTTGAAACCCGGGCGAAGCGGATTTCAGCGGAGTTAAATGGTTAATTACGGCGGATTCACGAATCCGTGAGCGCAATAGATGAGTTGCCCCTACTTGACAAACTATTAAATATAGTCTAGAATTCGTCTGTAAAGTAAAAATGCTTTACAGGGGGTTCAAGATTGGAAAAACTTGCCAAAATAGCTCTCTTAGTAGATTTTTATGGCCCACTTCTTACGGAAAAGCAACGAAACGTTTGGGAACTTCATTACCAACACGATCTTTCTTTGGCTGAAATCGCAGAAGTGGAACATATCAGCCGCCAGGCTATTCATGATTTGATCAAACGCACAGAACGGATTCTTGCAGAATATGAGGAGAAATTAGGGCTTGTTCAGAGGTTCTGGGCGGAGCGTGAGAAATTAACGGAAGTGAAAACCTTGGCACAGGGATTAAATGAGCAAGATTTTACCAGCCGATCAGCATGGGAGTGCTACCAACAACTACACGTCTTAATTAATGAAGTTTATGTCAATATTTCGGATGACTGAGAACAGAAGTCAGAGACCGGAAGCCGGAGGTCAAAACCGGAGCTAATAAGCTGAAGGCGGGGGCCGGGACTTAGAGGATAGAAGTCGGCAAGGGGACTCGTAGAGTGGATCAAAGCGAAAGCGGGGACAGACATGTTTCAAGGACTAAGCGAAAAACTCCAAGAAACATTTAAGCGGCTCAAAGGAAAGGGCAAGTTAAAGGAAACAGATGTCAACGAGGCTATGCGCGAGGTGCGAGTTGCTTTATTGGAAGCAGATGTTAACTTTAAAGTAGTCAAGGACTTTGTAGCCAAGGTTAAAGAACGTTCGATCGGACAGGAAGTCTTAGAATCCCTTTCTCCCGCACAACATGTTATTAAGATTGTGCATGAAGAAATGATTGAACTTATGGGTGGCGCAACAGGTAAAATTCTCATAGCCTCAAAACCCCCAACAGTGATTTTACTCATAGGTCTGCAAGGAGCAGGGAAGACAACCCATGTGGCGAAATTAGCCAATATGCTCAAAAAACAAGGTAAGCATCCGCTGTTGGTTGCCTGTGATATTTATCGCCCCGCAGCGATAAAGCAATTGCAGGTCTTGGGTGATCAACTGGCAGTGCCTGTTTTTTCTATGGGTCAAGAGGCTCCGGCGGATATTGCTAAGGCGAGCATCAAGCATGCTAATTCAAATGGGCAAGACGTGGTTATTATCGATACGGCCGGACGTTTGCATATCAACGAAGAGCTGATGACTGAACTTCGCGACATTAAAACCGCTGTCAAACCCAATGAGATTTTATTAGTAGTGGACGCAATGACGGGTCAGGACGCAGTTAATGTTGCGGAATCGTTTCATCGGGAACTGGGTCTTGATGGTGTCATTCTCACTAAACTGGATGGTGATACTCGTGGTGGGGCTGCGCTTTCTATTAAAGCAGTGACCGGGTGTACCGTAAAGTTTGCCGGAATAGGCGAGAAAATGGATGCCCTGGAACCATTTCACCCGGACCGTATGGCTTCTCGAATTTTGGGGATGGGCGATGTCCTGACCCTGATCGAGAAAGCGCAAGAGTCCTTCGATGAAAAAAAAGCAAAAGAAATGGAACAGAAGCTGCGCAAACAAGAATTCACTCTCGATGATTTTCTGGAACAAATGCAACAGATGAAAAAAATGGGCCCGCTTTCCTCGATCCTTGAAATGCTCCCAGGGAGTATAGGTAAGCAACTTAAAGATGTGCAGATTGACGAAAAAGATACTGCTCATATTGAGGCTATCATTCGTTCCATGACGACAGAAGAACGCCGAAAACCAGGTATCATTAAAGATTCACGTAAAAAAAGGATTGCTAAGGGAAGCGGTACATCGGTTCAAGACGTCGGACGGCTCCTGAAACAGTTTGAACAAATGCAAAAAATGGTGAAACATTTTGCCAGTCCAAGTAGCTTGGGCATGTTGGGCAGTGGTAAAAAAGGCAAAAAGGGTAAAAAACGGGGATTCATGTGAGGGACTTGTGTAACACAGCTCTCGATGCTTACGACGCAGAGCAAACTAAGGAACTTGCGTTATAACGCTCACTTGCTTGCTCTCGCAGATCAAACTAAGACTAAAGAGCTTGATTTGTGAGAGGGCGGGGTACCCGGCAAATCGGACATCCTTTTCCGGTTGCCGGTCGTGTACGTCCTTGTTCATTGCCCCGTGTTTTGGGTCGCTTTCACGGAAGTTTGCTATTCCGCTTACGTAAAAGACGTCGCGTTTGTGTGACACTGCGTCCCGGGCTTGGAACAAGATAAATGAGCTAATATTTTGATGGACATGCGCTATAATAGGGCGTTGTTTATATAATAAACTTACTTTAAACGGGGTTTATAAACTCCATCTTGAAGTTTAGTTGAACTAATCCAGGGGCTAAATGTGCGATGTCGATTTTGGATGTAAGACATTCGAACCTCGAACCTCGAACTTCGAACCTCGATCAATGAGGAGGTGAAAAAATGGCTACCAAAATTCGCTTATGCCGCATGGGTGCGAAAAAAAGTCCTATCTATCGAATGGTTATTGCTGACGCTAAAGCTCCCCGTGATGGACGTTTCATCGAACAAATTGGATATTATGATCCGACAAAGAACCCTGTGGTTTTGAACATCGACGAGGAAAAGGCTCTAAAATGGCTATCAACGGGAGCACAACCTTCTAATACTGCTAAATCTTTGCTGAGTCAGGCTGGTGTCTTAACAAAATTCCACGAGTCCAAGAACAAAGTGTAAATGAGAGGGGGGGTTCCTGTGAAGGAACTTGTAGAAATCCTCGCGAAAGCACTTGTCGATCATGCTGATCAAGTCAACGTTATCCAGTCTGAGACGGATAAGAGTGTTCATTTGCAACTGACTGTCGCACCTGAAGATATGGGTAAGGTTATTGGAAAACAGGGAAAGATCGCCAACGCTATTCGTACGCTCGTTAAAGCGGCAGCTGTTAAAGACGGTCGCCGAGTTCATATAGACATCGATCAATAATCTTGAGAAGGGCTTAGTGCCCTTCTCAACGTTTAAACTATCAAAACTATCAAAACTATCAAAACTATCAAAACTATCTGCTGTAAGGGGGCAAAAAGTATGGATGACGTGCTGATCGGAGAAGTGTTACGTCCGCAGGGGTTAAACGGCGAACTGAAGATTTACCCTTTAACAACTGATCCTGCACGATTTCTGAAGTTGCAGGAAGTATGTTTGCGGTATGGGGAGATCGAGAAACACTTCAAGATTATTGCGGCCCGAGTACAGCGGGATTTAGTCTTTCTCACGGTAGAAGGGATTGAGGGTATAGACCAGGCAGGAAAGTACCGAGGGTGGGAGGTTCGGATTGACCGCTCAGAAGTTCCTCCTCTGCAAGAGGGTTGGTACTATTTCGAACTTGAAGGGATGCAAGTTTATGAAGGGGATGTCTTGCTAGGCACCTTATCTCAAGTCTTGGAAACTGGAGCAAATGATGTCTATGTGGTTAAGGGGGCTAAAGGCGAAATATATGTCCCGGCACTCAAAAGTGTTGTCTTGCATGTGGATGTCAAAGGCCGACGCATGGATGTCACACTTCCTCGAGGACTGTAATTCGATGTTCGAGGTTTGAACATCGAACATCGAATACCGAATCACGAACGACGATTGTTGGAGGGTTAACATCGGATGATACAATTTACCGTCTTAACATTATTTCCAGAAATGTTTACACCTCTAAATGAAAGCATCCTCAAACGCGCCCAAGAAGCCGGATTGGTTAAAATACAGTTTGTGAATTTTCGAGATTATGCGATCAGTAAACACAAGAATGTGGATGATGTTCCCTATGGTGGGGGCGCCGGCATGCTCTTAAAGCCCGAACCTATTTTTGCTGCCATACGAGATTTGCCCCAGCCCTGTGGTAGACGGAGGATTATACTCATGTCTCCCCAAGGGGATGTCTTTCGTCAAGAGAAGGCTAAGGAGTGGTCTGAACAAGAGGAATTGGTTTTTATATGTGGGCATTACGAGGGGTTTGATGAGCGAATCCGTGAGTTGGCTGACGAAGAGGTGTCCCTCGGAGACTATGTGTTGACAGGCGGGGAACTAGCAGCGATGGTCATGATTGATGCAGTGGTGCGACTAATTCATGGAGTGCTCGGAGAGGGTACTTCCGCCGAAGAGGATTCGCACAGCAACTCACTCCTGGAATATCCCCAGTATACGCGTCCGGCCGATTTTGAGGGAAGGCAGGTTCCCGGAATTTTATTATCCGGCCATCACGCACTGATTAAGCGGTGGCGGAGAAAAGAGTCACTGAGGCGTACTTTTTTGCGGCGTCCGGATTTATTTAAAGCAATTCCCTTTGGAGTTGATGATTATCCGCTGTTAGAAGAACTTATCCTTGAACATGAGGAATTTGCAGCCTATCAAGCATTGTGGAAACATCTCCGCCCGCTGCCCAAGCGACGGCGGAAGACCTCGCCTCATCCCCAGGAAAAACAATAGATATATTAATCCAAATACCTCTTGGTAAAGGAAGTGCGTTGGGAGGAACTCCATGGCAGACATATATTTAGCATTAATCCATGCCCCAGTGTACAATAAAAATATGAAGACGGTAGCGACTTCAATCACCAACTTGGATCTGCATGATATTGCACGTTGCTCAACAACTTATGGTCTAAAACGTTATTTTGTTGTTCACCCCGCTGAAGCACAACGCCAGTTAGCCAAACGTATTCTGGGCTTTTGGCAAGAGGGGTATGGAGCTGTTTATAATCCAGATCGACAAGAAGCGTTTGCCCGGGTAAAAATCGTGGCGAATTTGAATGAAGTTTATGCAGAAATTGAAGCGGAACAGGGGGCAGCTCCTGTAAAAGTGGCGACGGATGCTCGAAAATATGCCAATACAGTCACTTATGCACAACTCCGTAAGGACATCGAAACTGAAGAAGTACCAATTCTATTAATGTTTGGTACGGGTTGGGGACTGCTTAAGGAAGATGTCGAGCAGATGGATCGAATTTTGGAGCCGATCTATGGACCCACGGATTATAATCATTTATCCGTACGGTCCGCAGTAGCTATTATTTTGGACCGCTTACGCGGACACTGAGATGGTCTGGAAAATTGTTGCATAGCTTAATAGGTTGTGATAAAATAAGCGGGTCAGTTAATAGGTGGTCCGCTCGCTGAAATCAGTGTATGAACATCTAGACAAGGAAGGAGGGAATTCTATTATGGATTATATTCGCATGATTGAAGAAGAACAAATGAAAAACGATCTTCCTAAATTCCGTCCGGGAGATACAGTACGTGTACATGTGCGTATTATTGAGGGAACCCGTGAACGTATACAAGTTTTCGAAGGCCTTGTCATCGCTATGAAAGGTAGCGGCATCAGAGAGACCTTTACTGTCCGTCGTGTCTTCGCCGGTGTCGGTGCAGAACGTACTTTTCCTTTACACTCACCTCGCTTGGACAAGATTGAGGTGGCTCGCCGGGGTGTGGTTCGCCGGGCTAAGCTATATTATCTACGTGCACTTTCAGGTAAGGCGGCACGGATTCGTGATCGCCGTACTGTCAAAGGTATAAATGGGCCGGAGTAATCTGGCTCTTTTTTTTGCTAGTTAAAGCATAGGCGGACTGAGACCAGTTGTTACACTCAGCCATCAAGGCGCCCAGCCATCCCGGTGCCTTACCATCCTTGGTGGCACTCTAACCTCGAACATCCTTGTTCGAGTCATGGCTACAGGGACACTTGTCCATCCCGGCGCCCAGCCATCCATGGCGGCGCTACTAACCTCGAACATCCTGTTCGAGTCATGGACAGCGATTTTTATTGTTTTATGGCGTATGCTCCGAGGATTCTTGTTCATACTAAAAGAGTAGTACAAGAGGGGAGCGAGACGATGGAACGTCAGAAAACAAAACGAAAATGGATATTGGGTATTATCGCTGCGGTTCTACTGATTGGTATTTTTCTTCGTTGGGTAGTGTTGCAACCTTATCTGATTCGGCAGCCTTCCATGGAACCCGGTTTGGTTTCAGGAGACCGCATTGTCGTCAATCGACTTGCCTATCGCGGGTGTGCTCCCACTAGAGGGGATGTCGTCGTGTTTGCGTTCCCGAAGGACTTAAAGCGAACCTTTGTTAAACGAGTTATTGCCGCCGAGGGTGAAACAGTCGAACTTCGCGACAATAAAGTTTTTGTGAACGGAGACGTTATTGCGGAGCCCTACGTTAAACCTGGTGATTATCCTCCTTATGGTCCGGAAGTTGTTCCAGTGGGGAAGGTGTTTGTCTTAGGGGATAACCGTCGTGAGAGTGAAGACTCGCGAGAATGGGGTCTTCTCCCGAAAAACTACCTCTTAGGAAAAGCTTGGTTATTATACTACCCTTTTCAACGGTTTAGGTTTTTTTAGCGTGCGTGAGATTCGTCCAGGTTATTCCATTAGGTAACGATAAATTAATCCGGTGGGTCACGTCAAATTATTCCGGTTAATATTTTTATGGGGTTTCTTCCATAAATCAGAGGCCCTCCAAATATCGTGTGCGGCTCTGCGAGAAGGATAAAGAGGGGTATTCATGAGTATTCAATGGTTTCCGGGGCATATGGCTAAAACAAGACGCCTTTTAATTGAGCAACTTAAATGGGTAGATGTTGTTTTAGAACTTGCCGATGCTCGCATACCAGATAGTAGTCGTAATCCAATGCTCCATAAACTGCTCGGAAATAAACATCGATTATTACTCTTGAATAAAGTGGATTTAGCAGATCCCACCTGGACGGCAAAATGGCTTACTTACCTAAGAGCTTCAAGCCCTGTTTATGCGGTTAGCGCAACTTCAGGGTTAGGAGTTAAACAGATTGTGCCAGAATTGGAACGCATGGTGCTGGGAAAACAAGCAAAACAGGCTGAAAAGGGTATTCGTCTACAGACGATTAAGGTGATGATTGTGGGGATTCCCAACATTGGCAAGTCGTCCTTGATTAATCAATTGACGGGCGGAGCCCAAGCAAAAGTCGGTAACAAACCTGGCGTGACCCGGGGAAAGCAATGGGTTCGGATTCATAAACGAGTTGAACTGTTGGATACACCGGGAATGTTGTGGCCTAAACTTGAAGTTCCTGAAGTTGGGCGGAAGCTGGCTGCTCTCGGAGCCATAAAAGATGATGTTTTTGACATTGAAGAATTATCTGCCTGGATCATAGATTGGCTCAATTTGCACTCTCCAAAGGCCTTACTCCGTTATCAGGTCTCGGATTCAGAGGTTACCTTGGAGAGTCTGGGAAGAAAACGGGGGTGCTTGATTCACGGTGGGCGTGTGGATCTGCTCAAAGCCGCTCAGATTTTCCTGCGTGAACTTCGTACGGGACAACTTGGTCCGATAACAATGGATTATATTTAATTGACTTTACATGTCAAAGTGAGAATTAGGCGGAGAAGAGGAGAGAAGCGTGGAACCGTTATCCCTGATGAGTATACGGGAAGTCGAAGAAGCACTGTATAAAAATCCTTCCCCTCGAATGCTTAATGCATGCCGGAACGACCTGCGGCAAGGAGTTCGGCGGCTTGTGGATCGTCTACTTAAGTATCGGCAAGCACAAGCTATGGAAGAGGCCCGTATTCAGCATATGCTTGTCGAAGAAAAGAAATTATGGCAGCAAGGATTCCTGCTGCTGGCAGGTATTGATGAAGCGGGGCGGGGACCTCTGGCAGGCCCGGTTGTTGCTGCAGCGTGTATTCTGCCGGTCCGATTTGATTTATCCGGTCTCAATGATTCTAAAATGCTGACGGAGAGTAAACGGGAAAAACTTTACTCTCAGATTCAGGCGCAAGCGATTGATTATGCGCTTGGAAGTGCTGAGCCGGCGGAGATCGACGCTCTGAATATTTTACAAGCGACTAAATTAGCTATGAAGCGAGCGATTGAAGGTTTGAAAGTTCGTCCGCATTATTTGATGGTTGATGCATTAACTCTCCCTGCTGTTAAGCTGCCGCAGCTTCCGCTGATAGGGGGGGATCAAATAAGTGCGACAATCGCTGCTGCCTCGATCTTAGCAAAGGTGACACGTGACCGTTTGATGGTTGAACTCGATACCCTTTATCCGGATTATTTGTTTTCCAAAAATAAAGGGTATGGCACGCGTGAACATCTGCAAGTTTTGCGGCGTTTAGGACCATGCCCTCTGCATCGAAGAAGTTTCGCTCCGGTGAAACAAGGGACGTCGGTTATATAGAATCATAAGCAGGTAAGCAAAATGACCAATAAATTACAACTTGCTTTTCGAATCCTTGTTCAAACGGACTTTGTGAGTTTGCTAAGGATTCTTTTTGCTATAGCCCAGTCCCCGGAATTTGGCAACGCTTATTAACAGAAGAGGGATCCCTATTTCAATCGGCAAGGAATAGAACGGCCAGATTTTATCCAGATAATCAATAACTTGCATTAAACTTCTAAAGGAATAATAGGCGAAAAGATTAAGAGCTACAATGACTGGAATAATAAGTTTACGGTAATTCTTCATTCTAAAAAGCTGGGCTAAGCCAAGAACAATAGCATAGATAAGTATACTTAGTTTAAGATAACTACCTAAAAAATTTGTAATCATAAAAAACGGATCCATTCGTTCAATAGCTCGTCCTATACTTGCATAACGACTCAAAAGGTAATAAGGGATCTTTAAAATGTTGCATTCCAAGCCAAAAATCATAGTGTAGGAGCCCGTTGTCAGGACGCCGCCCAGACCAATAGCAACGATGGCGGACACCAATATTTTAGCGACCTTTTGGTTATTCCTGATGTTTGGGTAGAAAAAGAGAACTATGAGGAATTCCCCCGCATAAGCGATTACCGTTAATGAGCTGCGTAAGATATTGCCGATGCCGTCTCCAAACACCGGCAACAATTCTGTAAAATCGAATTCGGGAATAAGTAATAAATAACTCATCAAAAAAAATACCAAAATTATAAAGAAGAGAAAATCGGCACTTCGTCCTATTACCTCCAAGCCGTGGTATACAGCATAAGCAGGCGCTAGACTGATTAGGATAAAGAGAACCGGAATGGGGGTATCTGGAAGCGTAACCATGGCAAAAAGACCAACGATTTCATCATAAACAAGAACTCCGGTATGAAAAATCCAGAGAATAACCAGGGCGCTGACAAATTTACCCAACCACGGTCCCAGAACCAGATCGCTATATTCTACAAAGGTCTGCTGAGGAAACATTGCCCCAAGTTTAGAAGTTATCCAGACCATAAGTCCTGCGCAGGGGATAAAGAAAAGAGCGCACATTAGCCAACCATCCCTGGGGGCATAGCCGGCGATAATCGTGGGCAGGTTTAAGATGGCAGTGGCCATATATGTCCAAAACATAATAAAAAAAAGTTGACGTCCATTTATCCTGCCTTCTTCCAGCATCTTTCCACCTACTTTTTGAGTTTACCGCTAAAGGTTTTACTTAATAAGCCATCTCTTATAATTATACTGTCCGCCTTAACGTTAATTGCTGCTTCTGAATACATTTTAGGCCATTGTTCCTTAATACTATCCCAAAGGGCTTTATCCTTGATTTCTACCAGCCGTCCGATGCCGAAGATATCAGACTCACTTTCCTGAGCTTGCTTGAATGCGGAACGGATATGTGCTTCCAACGTTTGATTCAAGGCTGTTTCCGCGCGCTGAAAATCCTCCAGGCTGTTGAGTGGATAGGACCCGCTTTCCACCAGTTCGCCGCGTATTTTGACCATAATATCCGCAGTAATGCGTTTTTCCTGATCAATTTGAACACTGATTTTTGCTTTTTTTTCATTAAACAAACAAGCAATTTGACCGAGGTCAGCAATGGAAACGGTTTGGCTTCCCTGTTTGGCTTCACCTTTTGCCAGCACGAAGCCTTGGGTTTCAGTATTGTTAAGCCAACCGCCCAACTTTTCTGTCTTAAAGAGGGCGAGACCGTTTATTATTAGGTTGTTTTCCTTTTTGAGTTTGTCTGATACAGATACTTCCAAAACCGGAGCCCAGGCGTCTATGCCAGGGGTCATAACTTTTTTACTAAAATCTTTTAAAGTTATTTCCTCAATCCCATAGGATTGGATTTTACCATAGCCTCCCAAGCCGTATATTTCCTTACCTATGTCGCTTTCCATTGTCGGTTTGGCTTGCAGCAGCTCGAAGGCGTTCCCTTTGGCGACATAAATCTTACTCCTTAATCGAATGGGAGGGTACCTCAACAGGTAATCTAATGTCTCGTTTAGATTTCCCTCACAAACCGCTCGACCAAGAATTAGGACTTGGGCATGAGCGAAAAATATAACTCTTGGTACTTTGGGGGTCATATTTTGGACAGCTTCCTCAAGGGATTGACCTTGAGATTCAACAACTTCATAGCTTTGTTCAGACTCGCTTGTAGAGTCTTTTGAACTCCCACCCTGGTTCCCAGGGCGCAGGACAACCGCAGACAGTTTATACATAACCTTTCCACCGGTATTAAGCTGATCGATCCCTATAGCACTGGTAATCGCCAGGTTTTCTGTTTCCCGTTTGCCCCAACAGCCGGTTAAAGTGAGGAGTAGGACCAGGATAAAGGTATAAGTGAAGATTTTTTTCATCATTCTTCATTTCCCTTTGGCGGTTTGCCTTTGGGCATGATTGGTTGGCGTGTTGGGTTATTTTCTGAAACCTCAGTTGGACGTTTAAACAAAGACCATCTGGGGGCACGGAAGAGGTTTTCTTTTAAATCGCTCAAGTTTAAAGGGGCAAGAGGATCGAGATAGGGAACGCCAAAGCTGCGCAAGGAACACAGGTGGATTAAAACAAATAAGAGACCGACAGCTATACCGAGAAAGCCAAAGACTGCAGCCAGGAGCATCAGGGGAAACCGAATTAAGCGGATAGTATGGGATGCCTCAACCGCTGGAATGGTTAAAGTGGAGATAGCGGTCAAGGCGACGACAATGACTGTGACTGAAGAGACAAATCCCGCATTGACTGCCATGTCCCCAATAACCAAGGCCCCAACAATACTGATCGCCGAACCCACGGCCTTGGGTAATCTTATGCCGGCCTCGGTGATAAATTCAAAGACAGTTTCCATAAAGAGGATCTCTATCAAGACGGGAAAAGGCAGGCCTTCCCGGACGCCGGCTAAGCTGATCAGGATTTTAGTTGGCAGCATTTCCAGGTGGAAGGTGCTGACGGCAATATAAAAAGCCGGCAAAATCATAGCAATATTGAGTGTAATAAAACGTAAGTTCCGCGCAAAATTAGCAAAGGGAAACCTCACGTAATTATCATCAGCACCCTCGAGCATTCTGATAAAAGCTGCAGGAACGATAAGCACGAAGGGAGTTGTATCCATTAAAAGAGCGACTCTGCCGTTTAACAAGGCGGCGGCTACCCGGTCAGGCCTTTCGGTCACTATTACCTGGGGAAAGAGGGAATACGGCGTGTCCTCAATGAATTCCTCGATGTAGCCGGATTCGATAATACCGTCGATTTTGATGCGTTCCAGTCTTTGTTTCATTTCCTGAATCAGGCCGGCCAGGGCCAAGCCTTCAAGATAAACTATATTTACCTGGGTTTGGGTGAGGGTTCCGATGGTCATTTTTTCGAATTTTAGCTTGGGGGATTTTATTCTCCGGCGGATAAGCCCCCGATTAACCTGGATATCTTCAAGAAAACCGTCCCTGGGACCCCTTAGTGTACCCTCGGATGGGGCCTCATTGATTGGTCTGTCTTTTTGTCCACTTTTAACTCCTAAGGAAAAACAGACTGTTTCACCGTCCAGAACTAAACCTAAGGTTCCCGTTAGGATTTCTTGAATTAAGGTATTCAGATCGTCTATGGGTTTAACTTGACCAACAGTCAGTAAATGGTCGTAAATGGCTTGATGAAGAGGTCTTTTAAGAGGGTTTTCAAGAGGGTTAGCAGTGCTTTGATTTCCCTGTATCAATAATTGCAGGTTTTTTTCTAAGGAAATGGAATCTACCAGGTCATCAAGGTAGATAATGAAAGCGTCAGCAGAATTTGCGAGACCTATTTTCAAGGGTCTGGCAACCAAGTCGCAACAATTGGCCAATTCTTGCTGTAAATAGGCCATGTTGTCTTGCAGGTTGTTAGTCACAGCTTGTTGAGTCGGTGACCAAACAGGCGGTTCTGATACTTGACGTTTAACTTTTCGTTTGTGATTTATGCTCTTTGAAAGTTTTTTTAGCAGTTTAGTCACCTTCTTTGTGAGCTCGCTTTTAATTAAATACTAAATAATCAAATAAATCATTGCTTTTCCTGAGTTATTTTAGCCAAAAGGTGGTAATATATGCAGATGCTTTATTTACTATCCACTTAATTCTAAACTACGTCCACTCCGCTTAGGGTTACATGGGATCAAGAAGATTTGCCCGGGTGTTTACCATGAGGCGGAGTCTATTCCCACCGCAGCAAAGCATGTAACTCCTTATAGAAAATGGAGTCTCGAATAAAGATGCTCAAGTTGTTGATACAGAAACTTAGATGGATACATTGCTAAAGGAGCTGTCCGAAAATCTGTGGAGAATAAACAATCCCTGGGGAAATATGGCGAAGAATATACGGCTCGTCTTGTGCAAGAAGCTGGGTTAAGAATCATTACCCGTAATTATCGTTGTCCGAAAGGCGAGATGGACATTATCGCGCACGATGAAGAAACACTGGTCTTCATAGAGGTGCGTACACGTCAATCGTCTTTTAGAGGGTGGGGTGAGGAGAGTATTACGCAAAAAAAGGCGCAGCGCTTGCAGGCGATTGCTTCATATTATGTGCTGCAACAGGGGTATAAAAGCTGGCCATCCATAAGGTTTGATGTAGTTG
>JQID01000096.1 GCA_000770645.1 Desulfosporosinus sp. Tol-M | reverse complement strand
CCAAGAAATTAAGGGAACGTGGGGTATTTCAATGACCATCTTTTACTGGAAATTCAATCTGATAATGGTCAACATCAACAAGATGCGCGCAGGATAACGCATACCCCATGCAGCCGTCGTGCCTGTGGACAGTGTGGGCAAGTCAACCCCAAAGCATACTTCAAATTAGACTTGTCCAAAGCCTGTGGGAAAGCTCTTTTAAGACAGACCCCAAATAGCTTTTCCACAGGCTGGCACTGTCCACAGGCTCAGGATGATCAAAAACTCGGCATAACTGCCCCAACAGTACAGCTTTGGCGTAGTCTTGGGTTTCAACAGGCTTATCCATGACAAGGGCATATACCTATATAGCCCGGGTAATGTTTTTCATAAGAACGTGAAAGACATATAAACCACAACAACAATAGCCGGAAATAACGAGCGAGATAGAGTAAAAATGAAGGTTTATGACATCAGATGTCACAAGTTAACACGAAATGCTTCTCCAAGCAAACTTTTTTGATCATGAAGACAGTTACGGGAGAAGAAGCTACTAAAGGACAGTGATACCATTAGGAGGGATTCAAGATGGCTTTTATACGCTGGCGCGGCAGATGTGCTCAGTTATTGGCCACAGTGTACGTGGATGGCCGTTCTAAACAGATAACACTTACCAATTTGCCCAACTTTTATATCCCAGAAGCTACTATGAATTACGTAGCAGAGAAATTTCCCGATGTCTTAGTGGATTGGGTTACTGTAACCCGTTTGCTGGCTGAAGGCCCCCCGAACATTTTGAAGGAGAAGACACCGGCAGAACATTTGGATATGGCTGAAGTTGAACAGCATCTGCTGAAGTGGGCAGCTGAGGCCAAAGTGGCAAACCATGCCCAACATCTGTATGCCGCAGCAGGAGTATTGACCGAGTGGAGGGCAAGGTTCTATCAGGAAAATCAGTTAAGCGAAAAACCAAGTAAGTAAACAGGGCCATAGCGGCCAAATTCAGGTCGAATCTTTTAGGAGGTGGTGAGTAACTACAAACTTTCTTGTGAATTTTGTTGGTGACTATGGCAAAATGGAACCGTGAGGTTCGTTCTGGTTAGGCCTTCTGTTCCTTGAGGCTTCGATCTCTTAAAAAGTCTGACTACCAGCCCATAACTTGAACTTTTAACTCGAAGGTTGCACAGCTTATTGGGAGCCCATCCGATTAGGGTAGCAGGTCGGTTGGATTCATGGTCTCTTTAAGACGAGTGCTGATTCGGCGAGGTTGTTGATCGGTTATGGCGCCTGGTCCCAACGTTAATCTTACATAGCCTGGCTCAGAAAGTGAGGTGATTTTAATTGAGCTTATTTGTCGGTATTGATGTGAGTTCCAGTGATTTTAAAGTACGAATTCTCAATGATCATGGGGATGAGCCCTTAAAGCGTTTGCTGGCTTTGAATAACCAACCCGGATGCGAGCAGATTGCAAATTATCTCGTTAAAGCTTACGCTCAAGAGAAACCGGAACGGCTTGTTATTGGCCTGGAAGCCACCTCAGTGTATAGCTGGCCTTTACAGATGTTCTTAGCTGAGGAACCTCGTTTAGCACCTCTGCAGCCTCAAATTTATTCCTTTAACCCTAAGGTCGTCGCCAACTTCAAAAAGGCTTACGTGGATCTTCCGAAAAACGATTGGATTGATGCCTGGGTCATCGCTGAACGCTTACGGTTTGGCCGCCTTCCAGAGGGCTCTCAGGTTGATTTCCGTTACCTTCCCCTACAGCGTCTTACACGCTTTCGTTGTCACTTAATTGAGATGATCTCCAGGGAAAAGAACTATTTCCTGACGAACTTATTCCTAAAGTTTAGTACGCTTGCTCAGGGCGCCGTCTTCAGCGATACCTTCGGTGCAACATCTGAATCCTTGACCCTTGAATTCTTTTCTCCGGAAGAGGTTGCGGCTCGACCGCTTGATGAACTGATTGATTTCCTCATGGAGAAAGGGAAAAACCATTTCGTGAATCCAGAAGCCACAGCCCTTCAGTTAAAGGAAGCTGCCTGTAAAGCCCATCGCCTGCGGGGGAGTCTCTTGCAACCAATTAATCTCATCCTGGCCACCAGCATTGAGACTATCCACACTTTAGAGAAACAAGTGAAAAAAATTGATAAGGCGATTACAGCCGAGATCAGCCATTTCCCCAATACGCTCATCACAGTTCCCGGCTTTGGCCCGGTTCTTTCAGCCGGTATTATTGCTGAGATTGCAGATATTCGCCGTTTTCCCAATGAAGGAGCCTTAGCGAAGTTTACGGGATTGACCTGGCGTAGTCACCAATCGGGGGATTTTACAGCAGACGACACCCCTTTAACCCGAACCGGTAACTCTTACTTGCGAAGTTATTTCATTCAAGCAGCAAATTGCGTTCGAAGGAATGAACCCGAGTACAAATCCTTCTATGAGCGCAAATTCTCAGAAAGTAAAACTCATCATCATCGCCGTGCTCTTGTGCTCACCGCACGTAAACTCGTCCGGATGGTTGATGCTCTGCTACGCAGCAACCAAATCTATATGCCACAAGGCAACAGGGGGTGACGCCTATCTAAACGAGTCAAGAAACTGCACATCCATTCTTTCAACTTATTTCCATTTCTTTATTGAGATGGGGTAGTTCTTTGTTGCTTTTTTTAGCCTCCCTTCAATGCTCTAATGAAAAATTTATTTATTTAGGGTATTGACATATTACCGAAGGACTTATTAACCGCGCTAGGTTCACCGCCAGAATCCTTGTCC
>JQID01000186.1 GCA_000770645.1 Desulfosporosinus sp. Tol-M | reverse complement strand
ATTTCCTATTATTTATCTTATCGAATGTTCCCCACATGCGTGGGGATGAACCGGGAGGAATAATGTGTCCTAAACAGGACTTGAGTTGACAGTGGCCCGATCCTTCCGGATTGATAACAGCGGTTAGGCTGCTGTCATTTCGCTTAAATTTTTCTCTCTAAAGAGCTTCAATCCATCCTGGAATGTATCCATGGGAGTTCTTCCCTGGCAACGTTTCCCCTGATGGGTTCTTTTTTCATTGTACTCATCCATATACGCATCCAGATCGACTTGCAAGGATTCCAGATCCGCATAGAGCCTCTTTCTAAAGGCAACCTTGTAAAATTCATTGAGAATGGTCTGATGGACCCTCTCGCAGATTCCATTCGTCTGGGGACTTCTGACTTTCGTCTTGGTATGATCGATGTCATTGAGCTGCAGAAACAGTTGGTAAGGATGCTTATCGGGAGATCCACAGTACTCCGTTCCCCGGTCCGTTAAAACCCGTAAAACGGGAATATTGAAACTCTCAAAGAAGGGGATTACCCGGTCATTCAGAAGATCGGCTGCCGTAATGGGGATCTTCGCCGTATATACCTTGGCAAAGGTGACCGCTGAATAGGTGTCAACGACAGTCTGCTGATAAATACGGCCAACACCCTTCAAATAGCCAACATAAAATGTGTCCTGGCTGATGAGGTAGCCCGGATGCTGTGTCTCGATCTCATCCGGATGGGATTCTCTCTCCCTTTTCGCTGCCTCTAACGCAACCAGTTGAGCTTCCGTATAAACGATGCCTTCTTTGGCTGCTTTCTCTTCCAGAAGATGTAATCGTTTCTTGAAGGTTTCTAAACCATGCCTGAGCCAGATACTACGGACTCCTCCGCTGGAGACCAAGACCCCTTGCTTCCTCAACTCATTGCATGCCCTGGCCTGGCCATAAGCCGGATATTCATACGCCATGGCCACCACAGCTTCTTCAATCTCCGGCGATACCCGGTTCTTAATACAAATCTTCTTCCGGCTTTTTTCCTTCAGTCCTTCTATCCCTTCTTCTTCATAAACCTTCTTGATGTCGTAAAAATGCTGCCTTGAAACACCATTAATCCGACAAGCCTGGGATACGTTCTGTAGATATTCAGCTAATTCTATCAAACTGAGTTTGTTTCTGATAAGCTTCTGCTCGGTGGTCATTTCCTTTACCTCCTGTTTATTGATTGCTGCTAACAATCCGGGAGGTATCTGACCACCTTTTCTGACAAACTGTCAACTCAAGTCCGTCCTCTTACAAAT
>JQID01000020.1 GCA_000770645.1 Desulfosporosinus sp. Tol-M | reverse complement strand
CATTGTCAATGCGCTGCCAGTTTAAAAGCAATCAGTAATGCAACCCAGGAAATCCAAACCGGCAGGAAAGAAGTGGTTATCGCCGGGGGAACAGAGAGTTTAAGCCGGGCGCCTTTCTATCTGAAAAATGCGCGCTATGGATATAAAGCCGGCGACGGGGTTTTAGTCGATTCCCTAACCGAAGCCGGACCGGGCGGACAGCCTTTATCGATGTACGGCTATGTTTCGATGGGTGATACGGCCGAGAATGTGGCGGAACGCTTTAATGTTTCACGTGAGGATCAGGATAGATTTGCTGTGCAGAGTCAGGCCAGATGTGCGGCATCCATAGAGAATGGTGTTTTCAAGGATGAGATTGTACCGGTGCCGATTAAGACCAGAAAAGGCGAGTTTATGTTTGATACGGATGAAGGTCCCAGGGCTACGTCGATGGAAGCGCTGGCAAAACTAAAACCGGCGTTTAGGAAAGGCGGATCAGTTACCGCCGGTAATTCCTGCGGTCGTAACGATTGTGCCGCCGCAGTTCTTCTGATGTCGGCGGATAAAGCCAAGGAACTGGGCGTTAAGCCTTGGGCCAGAGTTATTACCGATGCTTTAGTGGGCTTAGATCCTAATATTATGGGAGTTGGTCCGATCCGGGCTACGCGTCAGGCCTTAAAACAAGCCGGCCTTACGTTAGACGATATAGACCTGATCGAATTAAACGAGGCCTTTGCCTCCCAATCCGTGCAGGTTATTCGGGAGCTCGGGTTTGATATGTCGAAAACGAATGTTAATGGCGGAGCAATAGGCTTAGGTCATCCGGTTGGAGCGACGGGAGCGCGCTTAATGACTACTCTTCTGCATGAACTGCGTAAACGTAAAGGGCGCTATGGTCTGGTTACGCTTTGTATCGGCGGCGGACAAGGTATGGCGACGATTGTCGAGGCATTGTACTAAAACCGAGGTTAGTTGTGAGAATTAGGAATCAGAACTCAGAACTCAGAACACGAACCTCAGAATAATACTGATCTATAGAAGCATTACCGCGTCAATCGGGGTAATGCTTTCTTTAGTTAACTCAATGTATTTATTGGGTTATTTTAATATCAGAGAAAAAGATGATGGTATTGGTAATTTTGTTAGAATAGAAGGAGGGATATGCCGCACAACGTCGAAAATACATATTTAGATTAGATAATAGTTGTTAAATGCAATAATAATTTGGATTACCGAGGAGTGTTTTCATGTCAGAGATGTCTCGTTCAGTTCAAAACTGGGAGCAGGCGATAAAGCAAATTAAGTCTGTTAAAGATGCTCGGATTATTGCCGATTGGCAAGGGGAGATCGAAGAAGTTCATATTCTGGCAGGTTCAGGGCGAGCTCCGAAGCAAATTGTCAGGGATGTTGAATCAATTCTGGTAGCTCAATTTGATATGCAAATTGACCATAAGAAGATCAGTGTCGCACAAGTAGAGGATGATGAGGAGGGAACCTTCGCCATAGGAGAGTGTATGCGTCCCAAATTGACTGAAGTGACACTCAGAACTGTTAATCGCCTGGCTGAAGTTAAGGTGGAACTGTTAACGGGAGACAAGACTATTGAAGGAGTCGCCCAGGGGCCGTCCTCAGCTCACAATAAGTTGCGTTTGTTCGTTGAGGCCACCCTGAAAGCGCTTTCGCCGTTCACCATGGATAAACTTCTATTCGTCACGGAGGAAGTTGGAATTACTCAACTTGCCGAGCAACAGATTGCGCTGGTTTCCATAACCTTGATCACTTCCGCGGGGGAACAAGCCCTTACCGGATGCGCTTTGGTCAGAAACGATGATCGGGAAGCCGTCGTTAAGGCGACTCTTGATGCCGTCAATCGAAAACTGCGGTTGATTAACAACGATTAACTTGCGAATTTTGGCCGACCCACCTAACAATAAGATTCGGAAACCTGTTTTTTCCCAACATAGCGAAGCGAAAAAAATAGCGGAACGGAAAACGAGCGAAGCGGTGAAACTGTCCCTTTGATAAATAAATCAAGGAGGTTTACCGCAAATGAGTAAATTATTCAAAGCGATTACTGTTCTCGTTACTCTCGTTCTTGCCGG
>JQID01000189.1 GCA_000770645.1 Desulfosporosinus sp. Tol-M | reverse complement strand
CGTTACTCTCGTTCTTGCCGGAGGCGCAAACTTCAGAATCTAATATGTGAAAGTTGGTTGGCCAAAACATATACGAGGTGGGAAATGAAAGATCTTCCGAAGTCCTTTAAGAGACTGTTTATTGTGATCACCCTATTAGCTCTGGTAATTTGGATTAGGGCTATCTGCCAAATGAATTGGGCGATGATCGATGTCTTTCATTTATTAATATTTGGACTTCTTGCGGCGGTCAGCGAATCCCTACCGGTTTCCTTACCCAGGGGCGGTTATGTGACCGTGGGTTTCGCTGTGTTTATTTGCGCGGCCATTTTATTTCCTTTTGGGGTTTCCGTATCGGTGGCTGCAATAGGAGGACTGTTTGTTTTTGGGAAAGAAGTGCAGGGGGAGCCATTTTACAAAAGGGTGTTTAACGCGTCACAGTTTGTAGTAGCTATTTGCGCAGCAAGCGTTGTGCTGAAGTTAACAGCAACGGGGTTTAGTGCCGCCCCTCTGACAATAATTATTTATCTTGCGGCGGCGTTTACTTACATGTTAACAAATATAACCCTGGTGGCAATTGCCTTGGGGGTATTACAGAACAAATCTCCCTGGTTTATTTGGTTCGGAAATATGAAATGGGCTGTGCCCAACTTTATGGCGCTGGTACCTCTTGGTTTGCTCATGGCTTTGATTTATGATAATTACAGCTCAGGGGGACTGCTCCTGCTCTTCATTCCCCTATTGATTTCGCGCCATTCCTTCCAGCTTTATGTAGACATGAGAGAAAATTATCTGAATACGGTTGAAGCCTTGGTTCAGGCGCTGGAGGCTAAAGACACGTACACTAGCGGACATTCCGAAAGAGTCGGAAAATTTGCAGTCGCTGTAGCGGAAGAAATCAAAATGAGTGATGAAAAGATAGTGTTCCTCAAATACGCAGCCGTGTTGCATGACATAGGAAAGATTGGGGTAAGCGAAGCAATTCTGAATAAAGAGGGGAAACTGCTGGAACTGGAGTGGGATTCCATTCGTGCTCATCCGGTCATCGGGCAGACAATTATCAAAAAAATTAAATTTTTATTTGATATTGGGCTCGTAGTACGTCATCACCACGAAAGATATGATGGAAAGGGCTATCCGGATGGAATCAAAGGGGAAGAAATTCCGCTGGAAGCTCGGATCATTGCCGTTGCCGATACTTATGATGCGATCACTTCCGATCGGATTTATCGTAAAGGCCGGACACATGACGAGGCCATTGCTGAACTTAAAAGAGTCGCCGGAACCCAATTGGATCCGGAGATAGTAGAAATATTCTGTAAAGTGGTCAAGAGTGAATCGACTGTTCGAACGGTCAGAACTGACCAATTACAAACTGCTTAGTCATTTAGGGAGGTTTAAGAGGTAAAGTATGCTCATCGAGACCGTGATTCTAGCTGTGTTTATAAGCCTTATCAGCGGAGGAAAAATGAGTCGTCTGGGCCAGCTCAACTTCCGAAAATTTAGGCTGGTTCCCTTGGCCCTTT
>JQID01000072.1 GCA_000770645.1 Desulfosporosinus sp. Tol-M | reverse complement strand
CGTTACTCTCGTTCTTGCCGGTGGCGCAAGCTACAGAATCTAATATGTGAAAGTTGGTTGGCCAAAACATATACGAGGTGGGAAATGAAAGATCTTCCGAAGTCCTTTAAGGGATTGTTTATTGTGATCACCCTATTAGCTCTAGTAATTTGGATTAGGGCAATCTGCCAAATGAATTGGGCGATGATCGATGTCTTTCATTTATTAATATTTGGACTTCTTGCGGCGGCCAGTGAATCCCTACCGGTTTCCTTACCCAGGGGCGGTTATGTGACGGTAAGTTTTGCGGTGTTTATTTGCGCGGCCATTTTATTTCCTTTTGGGGTTTCCGTATCGGTGGCTGCAATAGGAGGACTGTTTGTTTTTGGGAAAGAAGTGCAGGGGGAGCCATTTTACAAAAGGGTGTTTAACGCGTCACAGTTTGTAGTAGCTATTTGCGCAGCAAGCGTTGTGCTGAAGTTAACAGCAACGGGGTTTAGTGTCGCCCCTGTGACAATAATTATTTATCTTGCGGCGGCGTTTACTTACATGTTAACAAATATAACCCTGGTGGCAATTGCCTTGGGGGTATTACAGAACAAATCTCCCTGGTTTATTTGGATCGGAAATATTCAATGGTCTATTCCTAACTTTATGGCGCTGGCGCCTCTTGGTTTGCTCATGGCTTTGATTTATGATAATTACGGCTCAGGGGGACTGCTCCTGCTCTTCATTCCCCTATTGATTTCTCGCCATTCCTTCCAGCTTTATATAGACATGAGAGAAAATTATCTGAATACGGTTGAAGCCTTGGTCCAGGCGCTGGAGGCTAAAGACACGTACACTAGCGGACATTCCGAAAGAGTCGGAAAATTTTCAGTCGCTATAGCGGAAGAAATCAAAATGAGTGATGAAAAGATAGTGTTCCTCAAATACGCAGCCGTGTTGCATGACATAGGAAAGATTGGGGTAAGCGAAACAATCCTGAATAAAGAGGGAAAACTGCTGGATTTGGAGTGGGAATCCATTCGCGCTCATCCGGTCATCGGGCAAACAATTATCAAAAAAATTAAATTTTTGTTTGATATTGGGCTCGTAGTGCGTCATCACCACGAAAGATATGATGGAAAGGGCTATCCGGATGGAATCAAAGGGGAAGAAATTCCGCTGGAAGCCCGGATCATTGCCGTTGCCGATACTTATGATGCGATCACTTCCGATCGGATTTATCGTAAAGGCCGGACACATGACGAGGCCATTGCTGAACTTAAAAGAGTCGCCGGAACCCAATTGGATCCGGAGATAGTAGAAATATTCTGTAAAGTGGTCAAGAGTGAATCGAGTGTTCGAACGGTCAGAACTGACCAATTACAAACTGCTTAGTCATTTAGGGAGGTTTAAGAGGTAAAGTATGCTCATCGAGACCGTGATTCTAGCTGTGTTTATAAGCCTTATCAGCGGAGGAAAAATGAGTCGTCTGGGCAAGCTCAACTTCCGAAAATTTTGGCTGGTTCCCTTGGCCCTTT
>JQID01000157.1 GCA_000770645.1 Desulfosporosinus sp. Tol-M | reverse complement strand
ATTATTCATTCTGTCAGCCTCAGCGAAGACGACCGCCTAGTTGCACTTATACGGGCTAAAGGGGGATACAAGTGAAACGGTTAGGGATTATGGGCGGAACCTTTGATCCGATTCATTATGGGCATTTGGTTGCTGCAGAAATGGCACGAGCGGAGTTTAGTTTAAACAAAGTGCTATTTATACCGTCTGGGACGCCGCCGCATAAAGAGAGAAGTGACATCACGGCAGCAGAATTGCGTTTCGAGATGGTTGAACGTGCCATTCAAGATAATCCGGCGTTTGAAATTTCTGCCCTCGAACTTAGGAGAATAGGGCCATCCTATACAGTGGATACCTTGCGCGTTTTGCGCCGCACTTGGCCGGAACATGAACTTTATTTCATCACGGGATCAGATGCTCTTCGTCAGATTTTTTCCTGGCGTGAAGTAGAAGAAATTTTGATGATGACCAAATTCATTGGGGCGGCACGACCGGGGTTTGACGCAAGGGATTTTCTCCTTCAGGTCCAAAAAGAGCGCCCGGAAACTCAGGAGAGGATTCATTACATAGAAGTGCCTGCTTTAGCGATTTCCTCAACAGATATTCGAGCGAGGGTTAAGCGGGGGCAACCAATTCGGTACCTTTTGCCTGAGCCGGTTCGTCTTTATATCCAACAACACGGGCTTTATACTGCGCAGGTAATGTCTGATAAGTCATAGTTTATATGATAATAATGGCTATAGTTCGTATAGTCTACCTGGATTTGATCATACTAGAAACGATCGATGAATCAATTCAAAGAGGTGACCATAAAAATATGTCAACAACACTTTATGTCGGGAATCTCCCCTGGAATACTACTGCAGACGAACTCAGTGGATTCTTTGCCCCATTTGGACAGGTTGAAAGTAGTCGAATTATTACCGATCGTGAAACCGGCCGCTCACGGGGGTTTGGTTTTATCGAAGTCGGAGAAGCGGATGCGACTCGAATGGCTGAAGAGCTGAATGGCAGAGATTTTGGTGGACGACCATTAACGGTTAATGAGGCCAAACCGAAACAAATGTAATACTCTGCGGAAACAAGCACCAACTTCCATTTTAAGATCATGGAAAGGGGTGCTTGTTTAGTAATATTATTGTGAAGTCACCGGGAATGCATCTTAATTATTCAATTTACTTAGGAACACTACATAAAGTGGGGGGATTTTTTAGTGTTTCACTTATTGTCATGGACTAAAAGGCTGTCATCATATGTAATGTTATGTTAATATTAAAGGTAGCGAGTGGATTTTTATACTAGAAACTATATTATCCGCAGCTTTATTATCTTGCCGAATCAGAGGCGGTACTGGAGATATTTCATCGTATAAGTGTAGGAAACAACGTTTATGTATATAATATTCTAGGTTAGAGATAAAAGGGGAGCAGGGGAATAGTGGAATTACGGGCGGAAGAGGTGTTGAATTTAGCAGCTCGCGTCCTTTCGGAGGAACGTTTTAAACACACCTTAGGTGTCGCGGATTGTGCTGAAGAGATGGCCAGGCACCACGGATTGGATCCACTCAAAGCGCGTTGTGCAGGTTTAGCGCACGATTTGGCAAAAGAGATCCCTATAAAGGATCAGTTGAGTTTAGCCCGGCGGTGGGATTTGCTGCACTATCCTGAAGATGAGCAGTACCCGGCCGTATTACACGGGCCTCTTGCGGCATATTGGCTGGAACATTATTATAAAGTTGACGATTCTGAAGTCCTGGCGGCAATTGCGAGTCATACGTTAGGGAGACCAGGAATGTCTCCTTTGGAGATGCTTATCTACAGTGCTGATTTGACTGAACCTCGTCGTGATTTTCCAGAAGTGGATATATTGCGCCAATCCCTGTATGATGATTTAGGAAAAGGTACTTTAGACTGTGTTGAGCGCACTTTAAGATACTTGAGACAGAGAAACAAACCGATTCATCCCTTAACCCAATTGACTTATGAGGATTTGCAAAGGAGGCAAAATGTTGGAACTGGATCAAAAAATGCTTAAACAGATTGTTAGTCTTGTCGAAGACAAAAAAGGCATAGATATTTCCTTACTCAATTTAAAGGGAATATCCATGGTTACGGATTATTGCCTGATTGTGACGGGAAATACGACAACTCAGGTTAAAGCCATAACCGATCATTTGGAAGTGAAGTTACCGGAGATGGGAGTTCCGGTTTTCCATCTTGAAGGGTTACCGGCTGCTAAATGGGTTTTGATGGATTGTGGCGGCGATTTAGTCATTCATGTGATGACCCCTGATCAGCGCGAATTTTATCAGCTTGAACGACTTTGGAAAGACGCGGGAGTTGTCTCTTTTGATACTAACCTAGTATAATTAAAAGTGTAAATGCCATGATAGGGAGCAGTACTCAGGTTACAATGAATACCGGCGCGAGCCATAAAATCGTCTGAGCACTTAAAATTGGGTGGTACCACGGGAGCATGTCTCTCGTCCCTTAAGGGACGAGGGATTTTTTGGTTTAAATTTTTTATAAAATCTTGAGGGGGCAGCTTTATGCAAGAGAAGTATTCGTTTTCTAAGATTGAACCGAAGTGGCAAAAAAAATGGATGGAGAACAAAGCTTTTAAGACCGAGGAAATTTCCTCAAAACCGAAGTATTATGCCTTGGCTATGTTTCCTTATCCTTCAGGTGATCTGCACATGGGGCATGTGCGTAACTACTCCATAGTGGACGTCATAGCTCGCTATAAACGGATGCGAGGGTTTAATGTTCTGCACCCCATCGGTTGGGATTCCTTTGGTTTACCGGCGGAAAATGCCGCAATCAGACACCAAACCCCTCCGGCGGACTGGACCTGGAAAAACATCGCCAATATGCGGCGCCAGCTTCAAGAGATGGGGATTTCCTATGATTGGGACCGGGAAATGGCTACCTGCCACCCTGGCTACTATAAATGGACGCAGTGGATTTTTATGGAGTTCTACAAACATGGCTTGGTGTATAAGAAAAAGGCTGCCGTGAACTGGTGTCCGTCTTGCAGCACAGTCCTGGCCAATGAGCAAGTTGTGGATGGAGCCTGTGAACGGTGTGATACCATAGTAACTAAGAAAAACCTGGAGCAGTGGTTTTTTAAAATCACCGATTATGCGGATGTTTTACTGCAGGATTTAGATAAGTTGCCGGGATGGCCTGATAAGGTGAAAACCATGCAACGCAACTGGATCGGCCGTTCTGTTGGGGTGGAAGTTAATTTTTCCTTAGTTGAACGCCCGGAGAAGATCCCGGTGTATACCACTCGGATCGACACCCTTTTTGGGGTGAGCTATGTGGTCTTGGCACCGGAACATCCTCTGGTCATAGAGCTGGTCAGGGGGACGGAGTATGAAGCTGAGGTGCGGGAGTTTATAAAAAAGATGCAGGGACTCA
This sequence comes from Desulfosporosinus sp. Tol-M, assembly GCA_000770645.1. Lineage (GTDB taxonomy): Bacteria > Bacillota > Desulfitobacteriia > Desulfitobacteriales > Desulfitobacteriaceae > Desulfosporosinus. The sequence goes on along the minus strand of JQID01000157.1, from coordinate 23,298 downwards.
ATGAAATTGCCCGGACGTCTGCGGAAGCGGAAAAGGAAGGGCTGTTCATCGGTTCGTATTGTCTTAATCCGTTAAGTGGGGAAAAAGTGCCGATCTGGATTACCAACTACGTGCTTCTCGAATACGGAACAGGCGCGGTTATGGGCGTGCCTGCTCACGATGAGCGGGACTTTGAATTTGCAAAGAAGTACGGCTTAGGAATTCGTTCGGTTATTGTTCCCGCAGGTAGTGCGCCGTGCGCGAAAGATCAACCGCTCGAGGGTGCCTACACGGAGGAAGGGGTTATGGTTAATTCTGATTCCTTCGATGGTCTGGATAGTAATGAGGGCCTGGAACGGATTGCCGATGAAGTGGAGCGCCGTGGTAAGGGTCAACGGAAAGTCAACTTCCGTTTGCGTGACTGGCTCATTTCTCGTCAACGCTATTGGGGTGCGCCTATTCCGATTGTGTATTGTGAATCCTGTGGAACATTACCGGTGCCGGAAGAACAGCTGCCCGTTTTGCTCCCCGCGGATGTCGTCTTTAAAGCCGGGGAAAATCCTTTAGCCTCCTCAGTATCTTTCACAGAAACAACCTGCCCCGAGTGTGGGGGAGTCGCTCGGCGTGAGACGGATACGATGGATACGTTTGTTTGTTCCTCGTGGTATTTTCTGCGTTATACTGACCCCCGCAACACGGAAGCCGCTTTCGCCAAATCTGCGGTGGATCAGTGGATGAACGTGGATCAGTACGTTGGTGGGGTGGAACATGCCATTCTACACCTATTATATGCACGTTTCTTTACCAAGGCTTTTCGGGATTTAGGCTATGTGAAAGAGGATGAACCGTTCCAAAACTTGCTTACCCAGGGAATGGTTTGCATGGATGGATCTAAAATGTCCAAATCCAAAGGGAATATCGTGAGTCCGGAGGTAATTATCGGAAAGTATGGGGCGGATACGGCACGGTTATTTATCTTGTTTGCTGCCCCGCCGGAGAAAGACTTGGAGTGGAGTGATCAAGGGGTTGAAGGGTGTTATCGTTTTCTGAACCGCGTTTGGCGTCTGGTCGCTCAATATGGGTCCAGTATAAAGGAAACCCTAAAGCACTTATCCCCGTCGACTGACCATGCGGACCATTGGGGGAGCCTGGATGCAGTCAGTAAAGAAATGCGCCGTCAAACTCACCTGGCTATCCAGAGAGTGACGATAGACATCGGAACGCGTTTTAATTTTAACACGGCAATCAGTACCATCATGGAACTGGTTAACACTTTGTATATCTATAAGGAACAGCCTACAGCGGATGCTGCGGTCGGCAAGGAGGCGATTGAAGCGATTCTGTTACTCCTGGCTCCCTTTGCTCCGCATATCACGGAAGAGCTTTGGCTGGAAATTGGGCATACGGGGAGCATTCACCAACAGCCCTGGCCAGAAGCGGATCAAGCTGCTCTAGTGCAAAATGAAATGACTGTTGTCCTTCAAGTGAATGGGAAAGTCCGGGACCGGATTATTGTAGCCGCAGATATTTCCAAGGCGGAGTTGGAAAAAACGGCGCTTGCTCAGCCTGCAATCAGTGAATGGATCCAAGGCAAAGCAATCGTTAAAGTTATTACGGTGCCGGGTAAGTTGGTTAATATAGTCGTTAAGTAAGGGACTCCGGGACTTGTGTGAGGGAAAACAAATCATACAATAAAACAAATATGGTACAACCCAATATAGCATAAACCCGAGGAAGGGACAATTTCTAGTCGGTTTTGACACAGAATTCCTCGTTAAGCTGCAAATGTTAATACTGGATAAGACAATATAAACAAAAAACACATTGCCTTACTGAAGCGATATGTTTTTTGCATTAAGATTAATTAATATTTTTGATGCTCTTTAGTTTTTTATCCCAGTCATGGTATAATAGGATATACACCAGAACAAATGTTCCGGAAATATAGAATAAAGGTTTTTACTACACTCGGTAATAATTCTGCCGTATCTTCAATTGAAGTTAAACTATTAATATTTCTCTGTTATACTATAAGCAGTCCATTGTTAAAATAATCTGTCTTCCACATGGCAGAATTTTTACCGCAAAAGGAGGAGCCAATCTTGTCTATTGCTTTAGCCCCCGATAGTGTTTACAGCTTTTCTGAACAGAACTTAACCAAAACAGCGGTTTACCCGAGATTAAGGTACATGGGGTCAAAATATAAAATAGTCCCATATTTATCTCATATCCTTTATCACTTACCGTTTGAAACAGCGCTTGATGCATTTAGTGGCAGCGGTGTTGTTTCATACGCCTTAAAAGAAATGGGAAAAGAAGTGGTGGCAAACGATTTTCTTACCTTTTCTTCAACCATAAGTAAAGCACTAATTGAAAACAATTGTGAGACCATTTCAAAGAGTGACTTAGAATTACTTCTGTCATCGAATAAAGACGGGCGGGATTTCATCCAACGTACTTTTAAGGATCTATACTTTCCACAGGAAGATCATGTGTTTTTAGATTCAATTTGGTCCCATATGAGTGGATTATCACAATATAAACAAGCGATAACAATTTCGGCACTTTGTTTAGCAGCGGCGCGGAAACAGCCGAGAGGTGTATTTACAATTACTGATGTCCGGTATGATGACGGTCGCCGGACAATGCACACCCCTCTTAAAAGTCTTTTTGTTGAAGCTATCGAGCAATATAACGCCGCTGTGTTCAACAATGGTAAAAACAATCGTGCTTTGTGTTCAAGCATATTTGAAATCAACCCCTCAGGTTTTGATTTAGTATATTTTGATCCGCCATATGCGCCGCCAAAAGATGATGCTGATTACATTAAACGCTATCATTTTTTGGAGGGGCTTTCGGTATATTGGCAAGATCAAAAAATAATGGAGCATACAAAAACCAAGAAACTAGAAAAAAAGTTCACACCATTTGCCTATAAACGCACAATTCGCGAAGCTTTGCGAGAGCTGTTTGACAAATTTAAGCAAAGTACAATAATATTATCCTATAGTTCCAACTCCGTTCCAGATGAAAAGGAGTTATATAGCATTTTGCATGAAGTAAAAAGCAACATAGAAGTATATGCCATACCCCACAAGTATTCCTTTGGTACACAGGTTACAGCAACTAGACGACAAGTTAATGAGTATCTTTTTGTAGGACGGTGATTGAGTGACTTTGCAATATGATCAGTTTATCGAATCTCTAAGTAATCTTCACGATATTACTGCTCGCGAAGATGCCGAAATGCTTCAGGTGGTTAAGAAAACTGTTGTCGAATTGCGAAAAGTTGGGACTATAACACGTAAGTCATTGGCAGTTTTTATTCAAGATAACCCACAGGCTGTTCCAATAATCGCTACATCAGCAGGTTTGGGGCAAGAACAATTGAAAAATCAACTCCGCCGTTTAATGGGTACCACAGGTTGGGTCACTCTAGCTCGTAATAATTCAACCCAATTGATTGAAGTGCTTGACCAAGAATTTGATCTGGTAAATCATTTAACCAAAGACATAAATAAAACGTGGGCTCTTGAGGACGTCTTATTAGAAAGGCATCTTTGGTCTCACAGACCTGGCGCTCAATCGGTCGGTCAAGGTCGTAAAGTTGAAAATGAAGTTGAAGAAATAGCAAAAAAACTGGATCTACCATACACGATGCGTACCCAGTTTGAAGGACGAAGTGGCGAAACAGCACCATGTGATCTAGCCATACCTAACGGATCTGATGCCTTAATTGTCGTAGCAATGAAAGGCTTTAACAGCACCGGCAGTAAGCTTTCCGATGCGGTGAAGGAAATTGAAAAAATGGCTAGGGTTAAATATGCTAAACAGTTTGTTTTTGTCGTTATTGACGGTATTGGCTGGCTTTCCCGCCAAGCGGATTTAAAACGCATTTTTGAGTTATGGCAAAAACGGGAAATTGACGGTTTATATTCATTAAAATATTTGGATCAATTTAGCATTGATTTAAGAGATGCAGCTGTTAGGTTGTCGTTGTTGTCAGTGGAATAATACAATCTCACAGGAAAATTAACCTTATTGATTAATCGTCAGCCAGATTGGGAATGTTTCATATTCCGTGTAATTAGTATTCTCAGCAAGGTTTAAGGCCTTGCAATAATGGTAAAAACTGTAATGCAGCCGGAAAGGCAAGGCTCTGCCGGAGGGCAACCTGAGGGACTGGCTGCGGAACTCAAGAAATGGGAAAGGTAGTCTTAAAAGGGGCTGCTTTTTCATTTCAATCAATGTATACGCTCAAGGATACCGGGGTTGTGTCTGGGACGTTGTATCTTCCGGTTAAAGAAAGACATTCTCGACTGGATTGGAGCACTAACAGGAAAAGTTGAAGAGCCAACCAGGGCGGTCACTTATTACAATATTGCACCGATAAAAAATAAAGAGTGACGGAGGTATTCAGTTATGGAAAAAAGCTTCAAAGTGATTCTCGAATGGGACGAACAAACAAAGGTCTACGTTGTAACAGTGCCAGGACTTCCGGGTTGTGTAACACAGGGCAATAATCGAAAAGAAGCACTTGAACGTATACGGGAGGCGATAGAAGGACATCTTGAGGCTTTAAGCATAATAGGTGAGCCAGTTCCTTGGTAACCGTGCCCGTTCACTCTGGAGAAATATTTAGTCCAATGGTAATCAAGAGTGTTTTAAAACAAGCTAGTCTTGATGTAGATGATCTAATTAAGTTGTTATAGAGAGAAGGAGGCTGTGTGGTCAGGCCTCTTTCTAAATGATATCGCGAAAGGCGTGTGATTACTAGCTGTAAGCATACCCCCCATATGAAATAAGCTCCATATAAATATAAGCTCCATATTAGTAGATAACTGTAAATACGATCGGAAGGGGTCAAGTATTAACCAAAAGGGCCAGGGTGGTTTCAAATCCGCCCGGTCTTTTTTTGCTGGGGGAGTTAGGTACTATTGAATACATCAAGTTATATGGAAATTTGTGAAGAAGACATTTTCTAATTTCACTGCTTTCAATCGACCATGCAGTAGGATACTCAGCACCTTTCAGCTCAACAAAATCTGGGCGAGGTGTGGCCTAATCGGAAAGGGGTCAGGACCATGCTGCGAAAGCATGTTCAGATGATTCGTTGACAGAACGGCATTAGGATTGTCCATGGGAGGACTGCCTTAACTATTGGTAGTTGAATTTTACTGTGTCGTCAATCTTTTTGGCGGTTACCCGGTCAAGGGTATCATAATCATACCCTACTTTTTGGCTGTTGCCATAGGTCGATTCTTTCAATCGATCCCTAAGTAATGTGATCTATTATTCGAAACTGCCAAATTCGACAGGATAAATCAGATCTCGCAGCAGGAAAAAGAAGGAACAAAGCGAAACCAAATGAACCATGGTTACTCAGAGAGAGGGTTTTGCAGCCATCGGATCAGCTGATGTGGATCGCTTGAAATATGGATAAAGCATTGAGTAAATAAAGAACAGGAAGGGAGCTGCCGGGTATGGAACGTAAGCTTCGCTATGTTTGGTGGTTGGTACTTATAGGACTTGTAATTTTTGCTATTTGGAAGCTCTTTCTACCTCATGGTTCCAATGCTTATCTTCAAAAAACAGGTTCAAGCCGAGACATCGTTGTTTATATGGCCGGAGCAGTTGAGAAGCCCGGGCTTGTTCATTTGGCCCCGGATGCCCGCTTAGATGATGCCTTGAAGCAGGTCTGTCCTTTGCCGGAAGCTAACCTGGAGAGTATGAATCCGGCTGAAAAGCTTAAGGATGGGCAAAAAGTTAACGTGCCGTATAAGGTCCTCCCGATTTCCCCGGAGTCCACGGTGGGGGTTAATTCGATGAATGCCGGGGGCGTGGGTACGTCACCAAACATAAATCCAGTAACGGCAGCGAATCCAATAGCCCTGGCAAATGGGAAGATTAATATTAATACCGCCGGAGCAGCCGAACTGGACAAGCTGCCCGGCGTCGGTCCGGTGTTAGCGGAACGCATTATTCAATACCGGACAGAACACGGGCCGTTTGCCCGGGCGGAAGACTTGAAAAATGTTTCGGGTATAGGAGTTATAACCTATGAGAAAATGGCTTCCCAAGTGACGGTTAGCCCATGAAAGATCCCTGGATCGGGCGAGCGGCAGCCCTTTTGATCGGGGGCTTCAGTGGAGCATATTTACCGGAACAGATACGTATCTGTCTTTTGGGGATTCTCGTTTTGCTGGGGGTACGCCTTATCTTGTGGCGTCCGCGTGATTTTTTTGGCCGAGTGTTCCGACCAGAGATTCTTTTGCTGGGAGTCAGTCTCTTGCTTGGCTTTGTGTATGGGGTACTTGCGGATCGTACTCTGCCAGAACCCATCACCTTGGATCATGTGGAGATTGTCGGTCTTTTAAAGGATTGGAATATCGCGGAGGATAAGGCTGAGGGAATAGTTCGCGTCGAAAAAGTAGGAAATGATGTAATAGCGCGGAAGAACACCGGCGAGGCGATGAAAAACGCGGCTGTTGCTTCAGCTGATCCTCAGCAAGAATTAAACGGCCAGACCTATAGGCTGACGGTTTATGCGGATAAGTTTGGTCAGATTCCTGTAGAGTGGAAGCGGGTACAGCCCGGAGACCTTGTAAGTTTCCATGCGCGCTTGGAAAGGCCTCAGTCCGTCGGAACACCCGGTGCATTCGACTTACGTCTTTATTATGGGGTTAGGGGATTAAGTGGCACGCTAAAGGCGCAAGGGGATGCGGTACTGCTTTCTGCGGGGGAGCCAAGTCTAACCTGGAAGATTCGCCAGCAGGTTCGAAGTCGCCTTCAGGCCTGGGATTCTGAGGAAACAGGGGTCTTAGAGGGGATCATCTTCGGAGATTCCAGTCGTATTCCGGATTCAGTTCAAGAACGCTACAAAGTGACCGGCGTACTTCACGTCTTTGCGGCTTCGGGATCCAATGTGGTCTTTGTGCTGGGACTTTCCTGGCTGCTCTTTAGTTTTTTGCCTAAGCCAATGCGGATCAGCGCAACGAGCTTGGTACTTTTACTTTATGCAGCACTTTGTGGGGGAAATGCTCCGATCGTCAGAGCGACTGTTTTGGGTATTGCAGTTCTACTTGGACGGTTAGGGCGGGGGCAAGTAGCTACGCTGCGTTGGTTGTTATTTGCAGCGGTAGGACTATTTATTCAGAATCCTTTAATTATTCAGGATCTTGGTTTTCAACTTTCCTTTGCAGCTGCCTGGGGAATTGTAGTACTCACCCCTCGAATTCTCAAGGTAAAGTTGCTTGAACGTCTCCCCAATTTATTTCGTTTCGCTGTTGCCGGAACATTAGCGGCGCAAGTGGCGACGCTTCCGCTGTTGATCTCGGCTTTTCATCGTTTATCTTTGATCGGCTTTTTGGTGAATGTCTTTATTCTTTTTATTTTAGGCAGTGTGCTCGAAGTGGGGCTCATCGGGGTGATCCTTTCTTTCTCTGGGGGGCTGTCTGCTCCTTTGTTTCAGGTGAGCTTATGGCTTTTAGCCGGGACGAATACGATTTTAAAGATGTTAGCTGAATTACCGTACGCTGATGTCTGGGTGTTAAACCCCGGCCACTTCTTTTGGTTGATTTGGTATGGCGGAATCGGAACCGTCCTGTGGGGAAAAGAACGCGTGCTATTTATGGTTAAGGTGAGGTTTCTTCATCTTGGCCGAGGGTTAAGGACAAGCACTGCGAAGTTGGTAGAACGATGCCCTATGGGAATTCGTCGAGCTGCGCACCGTTTGATCTCGAAAATGTTTAGGAATCCAATATTAAGAAAAAGGGTACTCGTTCGTTGGGGCTGCATACTGCTTATCTTTCTTTGCTTGTGGAGTCCCTGGAATTCACTGAACGATCTGGAAGTGGTCATGATTGATGTGGGTCAAGGGGATGCGATCTTAATCCGGACGCCTCAGCAACATGCTCTCTTGCTGGATGCGGGACCGCGAAGTGAACGGTTCGATGCCGGGGAGCGTATCGTCCTTCCTTATTTATTGCAAAGAAGAATCGGGCATTTGGATGCCTTACTGATTACTCATGAACATCAGGATCATATCGGTGGAGTTCGGTCGGTGCTCGCCAATATTCCAACAGATTGGGTAGGGGTACCTGCTGTAGGTGATCGACTGGAAAATGAAGAATGGCAGGCCGGAATTCCCTTTGAGTTTACCAATCAGCCCGAGAAGCTGAGGATGCTTCAGGCGGAGGACCGGATCGACCTTGATTCAGGGGCCTGGCTGGACGTGTTGGGCCCTCCTCAGGTTCTCGCTGGGACACATTCTGACCAGAACAATAATTCCTTGGTGTTAAAGCTTAACTACTTAGGGCAAAGCGTCTTGCTCACGGCGGATATGGAGCAAGAAGAAATGAAAGAAATATACGAGACGGGTGTAGATATAGAAACTAACATTTTTAAGGAGCCGCATCATGGGAGCCGGTTTTCCTTGGATAGACCTTGGCTGGATGAGATTAATCCCCAAGGTGTATGGATTTCGGTGGGGAAAAATACGTTTGGACATCCCTCGCCCGAAGTACTGCAGTATTGGGAAGAACGTCACATCCCGGTTTATCGGACGGATAAACATGGTACGTTACGGCTTTTGCTCGGAGAACACGGGGCGGAAATTATCCCTGGTCGTTAATATGTTTTTGCGGAATAAGAAATGCTTTAAGGCATACTATAGTTATCAGGTATCACTAAAAAAATATTCCCGGAATGTATGAAAGGTAAAAAATGGGTAACAATAGCAAGGAACATCTCTTTTCTCCTCCTCTTTCTTTTGCCCCTCCACGGATCGTGGAGGGCTTTTTTATGCTGAGAATCAATAATGTATAATGTATTATCTGGCTTTTATTGAAGGTCTCCATTAAAATAAGCAAAGGGGGTGGCAAACATGCGTGAAATTGAACGAATTAAGGAAAGCGTAGCGAGGGGGAAGATTCCGATCGTTTATTTATGGTACGGGGAGGATCGTTTCTTAATTCAAGAGGGGTTGAAAGTCCTTAAGTCGTTCTATTTCATGATAGATCCGTCTGGAAGCGGGATTGAACAAGTTTCTGCAAAGGAGTTGTCTCCGTATATCATAGTTGAGCGGGCCAATACGATGTCCTTTTTTGCCAATCGCCTTGTGGTCGTTGAAGATGTTACCTATTTCCAGGATGGTCAGACGGCTGAGCTGGAGCCGTTGTTGGACTACTTTGCCAACCCCAATCCCACGACGTGTCTTTTGTTTATCGCTGAAAGTGTGCATCGGGGGAGGAAGCTGTATAAGGCTTTAGTTAAAACCGGGGAGATCATGGAATTCTGCGCTCCGAAACGACCTCAGGAATGGCTTGTCTGGGTTCAGTCGGAATTAAAAGCACGGGGAAAATCGATGAATACTCAAGTAACTGCCCAATTTATCGAATGGACGGGGCGCCATACCGGCGTTTTATATCAAGAATTAGATAAGCTCAGCGTATTTGTGGGGGAGCGTCAGAAGATCACCTTGGAAGATATTAAAGCAATAACTCCCCAATCGATTGAAATGAGCATCTTTGATCTTTTAGATGCGGTGGCCGGTCGATCGGCTGCCAAGTCCTTACAAGCCTTGCGTGCGGTGTTGCGTAAAGAACCTGCCTTAAAGGTCTTAGGGATGCTGGTTCGTCAAGTCCGGCTTCTTCTGGGGTGTGACTCTATGCGCAGGCACGGGGGGAATGTTGCCGAGGCCCCTTCAGTATTAGGAATTTCGCCTTATGAAGCGCAAAAAGTCTGGCAACAATCCGCCAGGTTATCAACGAATCAACTATCCAAGGCGTTGTCCGAGTGCTTAAACACAGACCTGGCCTTAAAAACTGGGGGTGGTGATCCTGGGTTATTGTTGGAAATAATGATTATTAAGTTTTGTGAGAAAGTGTCTTAGTACGTTCGCATACGTTTCATCGGGAGGAAGTGTCTCAGCACGTTCGTACACGTTCCATTGCTATTCGCTTGGTGATGCAACTAAAACGCAAACCTCTAGGCTTTCTGCATGTGAACCAATGCGTTTCTTAACGTTTCATCATCTGTACTCATTGACGCAATTCCTCTCTCCGTACTCTCTAAGCTGAGCAACTCCCTCTGGTTTGGGCCCGGGCTTGGAACCGTGATGGGAGTTTTAGGGCGGTTTTGATCTTTGTCGTAACCAAGCCACGTCGTGACCAAGCCATGAATGAAATGAAATTGCAAAGTGAACCGTTTAAGCCAACCCCAGAGAAACGCTCCTTGAAAGCTTTGGTGAACGTGCAATTCATTTGTATTCATCCATTGATGCGATTTCTTTCTCCATGCTCTCTAAGCTAAGAAACTTTCTCTGAAACACAATAAAAGGTAAGCGATAAATTAATTTGTCGCTTACCTTTTTATTAAGCCCGTTATGTTTTACCCAACTTGGGTAAAATGCTTTCTGAATCTACTCGTAAGACGGGATTTCTTGCGAGCTGACATGTTCTTATGAATCAAACCCTTGGAGGCGGCTCTATCCAAAGCACGAGTAGCTTTTTTCAAAGCGAGTGCTGCTGTCTCGGAATCCGTTGTGATTGATTCTTCAAAACGACGAATAGTCGTCCGTAAGTAAGATTTCGCAGCAGCATTTTTAATCATGCGAGCTTTTCCCAACTCAACTCTTTTAATGGCGGATTTAATGTTTGGCACTAATAGTCACCCCCTTTGATGATTGATACTCCTTACTTGTTACACAAACTACATTTTAACATTAGGTTGGTAATATATCAAGGAAAAATTGTGGCAAAATTATTATTAATAAATTTTGTTAGTATTGTGTAAACTAAATCGGTAGTAAAGATACTAAAGAAACATAGTCGAATTAAAACAAAATGATTGGAGGGTACAAATGATGTTAGGAATAATCGTACGGTTTGTTGTTTCGGCTCTGGTTTTACTCTTGGTGAGTTATTTTGTTCCAGGACTTCGGGTGAATGGCATAATCGGAGCTTTTGTCGCTGCAGCGGTGATCGCTGGACTGGGCTATGCTATTGAAAAGGTATTCGGAGACAAAATTTCACGAGCGGGACGGGGCGCGGTTGGATTTATTACGGCCGCTGTGGTAATTTACTTCAGTCAGTTTATTGTTCCTGGTTATATTACTGTTACCATTATTGGCGCTTTACTGGCCTCGTTAGTCATTGGGATTATCGATAGCATTGTTCCAACGACGCTTCGTTAGTTTAGACCAGAAAAAGCAAATACCTATTTAACGAAAAATCTCTTCATAATGTTCTACCTTGGACTTGTCTCTCATAATTCTTCAATAAAGAGGAAGGGGGGACAAGTCCTTTGTTACGGGAAGATTTCTATCGTCAAAAAAAACATTTCCGGATTTGGAGAGTCAGAGAATGGGCGCGAGGATTCCTTCTAGGCTTAGTAAGTATTCTAATTATTTTAGGCTTGGTTTATGCCTTCAGAAGTGGGAGTTCTCGTCAACTAATTGGATTTCTAACCCAACAGTCGTTTCCATTTGAAGCCATATTAATGGAAGGGGCCCCGGGCTTTTCCCAGCCTGAGCGCGCTCGCTTGGATCTAATAAGGAATCAGGGGGCGGCGGTCAGTATGTTTTTATTGACGGGTGTCAATATTGCAGATCCCCGGACATTTTTTCTAGGCTATTTTTCTTCGCCGCCACAAGGTCCAGCGTGGTTAGGGTGGGCTTACAATCCTAATGATCCTGAGTTTGAAGGTCCGATTCTTGAGCCAATTGAACTACAACAACCTGAGGGAAACACGGAGTTTAATCTCCCAATGCCGGTGGCAGGGGCGAAAGAAATTGGCGTGGGAATATATAATACGCACAATAGTGAGTGTTATGCAGGAGATGGAGGGCCGGATCATCGGTTTGGCGAAAATGGAGATGTCGTAACGGTAGGAGAAACACTAAAGAAGATTCTTGGACAAAATGGAATCGGGGCTGTTCACTCGCTGCAAATACATGATGCTGTGGACTATATGAAAGCATATAGCAAATCAATAGTTACAGCAACCCAATTGATTAAAGATTATCCTTCCATGAAACTGTTAATTGACGTTCATAGAAATGGCTTACCTCCTGGGGTTCAATCATCGATCACAATAAAGGGGCAAAGTGTGAGCAGAGTGCTGGTGGTGATAGGAAAGAAGAATCCGCACTGGCAAAAGAATGAAGCTTTAGCAAAGGAACTTATAGCCTTGGGGGAAAAGAAATATCCTGGACTGTTTCTGCCGAACATTAATTATGCAGCAGATGCACGGTATAACCAACATCTTTCTGACGGCGCGTTGCTATTGGAATTTGGAAGCCAATACAATACGTTAGGAGAATCTAATGGCGCAGCTGAAGCCGTGGCGGAGATTTTGGCGGATTATTTAAAGAAAAGCTAAAACTTAAGACACAAGCCCCGAGGAAATAAAATTTGCTTAAAGAGCATGTAAAGTTTGTGCCAAGAATGCGTTCGGTATGATGCTGTACCTGAGATGAAGGTAGGCGTAGTCCCCTTGAGTCTACCTCGATACTATCTCTTATTAATCACATCTTTGAGTGTAAATGCCCCCGAACCACATTTAGGACAACGTTCAGTGCTACAGGGTCGTACTTAACCCTCGTTCGACCCAAGCCCAGAGGAAGTTTCTTAGCTTAGTGAGCACGGAGAGAGGAATCGCGTCAATGAGCGCAGGCGATGAGGCGTTAAGAAACGCATCGGTTCACATGCAGAAAGCCCAGAGGTTTGCGTTTTAGCAGCATCGCCAAGCGAATAGCGATGGAAAGTGGGCGAACGCGCTAAGAAACTTCCTCCTACTTCCTCCTACTTCCTTCCCCTTTAACCGTCTCGTGATAAATGCTATAATTCGGTTGGTAGATTAGGATGATGGGGAGAAGAGGTTTATTCGCATGTCATCAACCAATCGTACGCTTGTGAAAGCAGCTGGTTTTTTAATGCTTGCCCAGTTAGTTTCGCGAATCTTAGGATTTTTTCGCGAAACATTGATTGCTTGTTTTTATAGCCAAAGTAGTGCGACAGATGCTTATAATGCGGCGTTTATTCTTCCGGATTTATTATACTGGTTACTTGTGGGCGGTGTTTTAAGCGCCGCTTTTATTCCGGTTTTTTCCGAATATATAGCTAAAGGGGAGGAGAAAGAGGGCTGGCGAGTAGTCAGCTCGGTTGTGAATTTAATCTTCCTTACGCTAGGATTACTGATATTTATTGGGCTTCTTTTCACTCCCCAATTTTTACGTCTGATGGTTCCGGGGTTTGAGACAATTGGAAATATCGGTTTGACTATCAACTTGACCAGAATTCTCTTGATTCAGCCTTTGTTTATGGCTGTAAGCGGGTTGATCATGGGAGTCTTGAATTCTTACAAAATATTCTGGCCTTCCGCCCTGGGGACAGTTCTTTATAACGTATGTATTATCTTTTTTGGAACGATTCTTGCAAATCCCGCAAAGCCTGAGAGTATTTCTGGGTTTGCGGTAGGGGTCGTTGTGGGGGCATTTGCAAGTTTTGCAGTTCAAATCCCTGCTTTACGGAAGGTGGGGGTGCGTTACTACCCGATTATTGATTGGCACAATCCGGGCGTTCGTCGGATCGGGACCCTCGCCGTGCCTATTATTATCAGTTATTCCTTGAATCAAATTCAGGTGGCGGTCAGTACCAACTTTGGCTCGTTACTGCCTGCAGGGAGTATCACGGCTGTTTGGCAATCTTATCGTCTTTTTCAGTTGCCGGTGGGTATTTTTGCTTTAGCAATTGCCGTAGCCACCTTTCCGACTATGACGGAACAAGCGGCCTTAAAACAATGGGATAAACTCCGGCAAACGATATCCAGTGCTATTCGGATGGTTGTTTTTATTACCCTGCCGATTTCGGTGGGTATGATCGTTTTGCGTTTTCCCCTGATACGTGTTTTATTTCAACATGGGTATTTTACCGCACAAGACACCTTAAACACGGCGATCGCGTTGTTTTATTTTGCACTTGGAATTTCTTCACAGTCCGTGATTCAGATTCTCCCGCGGGCCTTTTATGCCCTTCAGGATACTTGGACACCTGTGATATTAGGAATTATTGCAATGGCTGTTAACATTCTAGCCATGTATTTATTGATTGGTCCGCTTGCTCACGGGGGGTTAGCTTTTGCCACAAGCATTGCTGCTTTCGTAAACATGATTTTGTTATTAGGTATGTTGCGTAGGCGTTTAGGGCAAATGGACGGTCGGGCTATGTTTTGGACAAGTGTTAAATCCTTGGTCGCTTCTCTTTTCATGGCGGGTGCAATCTGGGTGTGGTCTGAATGGCTGACCCTGTTGATTGGCGTTCGCACGCTGGCTTCGTTGACCGTCCTCGCTACGGGGACAACAATTGGAGTTGTGGTATTTGCCGGGATGGCAAAATTATTGAGAATGGGAGAGTTTACGCAGGCAATGGGTTTGGTGAACAGTAAGATTGGAAAGCGATAGGTCAAAATACTAATCCCTCACAAGTACACGAGCGTATGTTCTGTGGATAAGGTGGAGCTGTGGATAATGTGGATAAGTCTGTAGACAAGTTGTAGAAGCTGGTTTACGGTTTTAAGGTAAATAGTTCGTTTTGGAATCACATTATCCACAGAGCCTGTGGATAATGTGGATAACTGAGGAATAAGGCGGTACAAGGCGGTACAATTAGATTTGGTGTGTGGATAACTTTGAGGGCTGAAATATTGGTATAACCGGTACGTGTTCGGTCTTTTCTTGAAAATAACCAAAAATACTCATAAGGAGTTTAATAATGGGGAGGAAATTCTCGCTGGTGATCGAACATTTTTAATAAGGACCATTTTTCTGAAGGGGAAGTATTGACATGAGTGAGGATCGTCAGTCTATAAAGGCCGAAGTGCGCCAAGCGTGTTTATGTCGGCGGACTTCTTTAGGAGAGATAGAAAGAAAAAGAAAAAGCCTAATTATTCAGCAAAAACTTATGGATTTACCGGAGTTCCAACTGGCTCGAACTGTGATGTTATTTCTTAACTTCCGTGAAGAAGTAGAGACTACAGCGCTAGCGGAGGCAACGATAGCAGGTAAGAAAAAGCTGGTATTACCCCGCTGTGCACCGAATGGTACACTCCTTCTAATCAAAGTACGTGATCTGATAAAAGATATTGAACGAGGAGCTTATGGAATTCGCGAACCTAAATTGACTCTTGGAGTAGTGGACCCCTCAGAAATCGATTTAATTATCGTACCCGGTTCCGGGTTTGATCTGCAAGGGAATCGTTTAGGGTATGGGGGCGGCTATTATGACCGCTTGTTTATGCGGTTAAATCCTTTAACACCCAGAGTTGCTCTTGGTTTCGAATGTCAAGTTATTCCTCAAGTACCGGTCGGCGAGCATGATGCTAAAATGACGATGTTAATTACCGAGAATGGGGTATACAATTTTTAAAAGTTAGCAAACTATTTTTCCATAATACGGTTCATAAGGCGCATCGAACACATTTCTCCGCACATGGTGCAGCTGTCCTGATGCTCGGGGGCGGACTCTTGACGATAGCGCTTCGGTTTTTCATGGTCCAAGGCCAGACTAAACATTTTATCCCAATCCAAATCTTGTCTGGCCTGGCTCATCTTCCTGTCCCATTCGGCGGCGCCAGGTATCCCTTTGGCGATATCTCCGGCGTGTGCTGCGATTCTGGCTGCAACTATCCCTTCATGCACGTCGTCCAAAGTAGGCAAACGAAGGTGTTCGGCCGGTGTCACATAGCAGAGAAAATCTGCTCCGGCCGAGGCGGCTAAAGCTCCGCCGATCGCACTGGTGATGTGATCGTAACCGGGAGCAACGTCGGTGACTAACGGCCCCAAAATGTAGAAGGGCGCACCGAAGCAAAGCTTTTTCGCCAACTGGACATTTGACACAACTTCATGCAAGGGAACGTGACCGGGTCCTTCAATCATGACCTGAACATTACGTTGCCAAGCTTTTTGAGTCAATTCTCCCAACACGATTAATTCGGAAATTTGGGCTCCGTCTGTGGCATCGGCAATGCTGCCCGGTCGGCAAGCATCTCCTAAACTTAACGTCACGTCATATTTTGTGCAGATATCCAGGAGATCATCAAAATACTCGTAAAAAGGGTTTTCCCGCCCGGTCAATTCCATCCAGGCATATAGTAAAGACCCGCCCCGGGAAACGATGTTGGTAACTCGGGAGGCCTGGCGGAAATGCCGGGCAGTTTCCCGGTTGATGCCGGCGTGGATGGTAACGAAATCAACACCGTCTCGGGCGTGCTGTTCCACCACGGCTAAGAATTCCTGGGGTGTAATATCTTCCAATTTCTTGCCTAAATAGCCAAGGGCATCATACATAGGAACAGAACCGATCATTGCTGGGGACATGCTAATGAGCTGGTGGCGAAATTCAGCGGTTTTGCCATAGTTGCTTAGATCCATAATTGCTTCCGCTTTCATGTCTAGGGCCATGCGTACTTTGGCAAGCTCATTTTCGAGATTGGCACATTCCGGGGAGATACCTAAATTGACATTAATCTTCGTCTTAAGTCCAAGACCAATGCCCTCCGGACTCAAAGATGTGTGATTTTGGTTAGCGGGGATGACAATGCTGCCCGCCGCCACCCGGAGCCTAATTTCTTCAGCAGGAAGCCCCTCTTTACCGGCGACCGTTTGCATTGCCGCTGTTATTACTCCATTTTTGGCCAGTTTCATTTGGGTACTCATTGAATCACACTCTTTCAAATAAATTTCTTATCTTTGTAGCTTTATAATGCTCTATAAACAATAAGTGAGAACGCGGTAAGCAGTTCTCACTTATACTTCCATAAGTTTAACGATTAGCTTTCCTCCGCTGGTATTAGCCAGATCAGGTTCAAAGGGATCGAGTTTCCTCATCTCAGCCCCGAAGGGCACCCCCAGCAAAAACCGTCTTTAGTTAAGCGTATGCATTACAAACTTGGTTTAATAAGATCTGTGTCCAGTATATAACTAAAAGGGTAGAAGTGTAAATATTGAATGTTTTATAAAATATTTGGATTTTTCTCTTGGGGAAATTGGCTTGCTATGTTGTCAGAATTTCCCAAAGTGACAGGGAAAGTCTGATGTGGTACATTTAAGGCAGAATAGTTGGTCGTAAATAAAAATCAAACAGGATTAGGGTGGAGAGTTATAAAACATCAAGATGTGATTAGCTACACTGCACCCCTTTGACAGTACTGTGCACTCGCCATGCAGTTCCTTCGGGTAAAGGAATTTTATTACTGAGAAATATTCTAGTTCCTAATACTTATAAAGAAAAGAGAACGGATACCGATGCGAACGGGGTACCCGTAACCGTTGGGGGGAACGGGTTTAACCCGTTTTTGTCTGTTGAATACGAGGGGGTCTTCAAAAATTACTAATTCACTGCAGAACTCCGGGAAACAACTTCCAAAGTTGAAGGCGACGGGTATTTTGCTAGCAGGCGGAAAAAGCTCGCGAATGAAAAAAGATAAGGCCTTCCTGGAACTGGAAGGAAGACCCTTAGTGGAGCAGAGTCTAGCTGTTTTGCAAACCGTGTTTACAGAAGTTTTAATTAGCAGCAACAAGCCTGAACTGTATGTAGGCTACGAAGTACAGGTTATTCTAGATGAGATTCCTGGTCGAGGTCCTTTAGAAGGACTTTATCAGGGTTTAAAAGCGGCTACTTATGATGAGGTTTTTTTTGTAGCCTGTGATATGCCGTTTCTAAGTGTTGAGCTTATCCGGTTTTTGGCGACGTGGATTTCGGAGTATGATGTTGTTGTTCCGCAGCTTCAAGATGGCTTCCATCCGTTACATGCCTTTTACCATCGACGTTGTATTCCCATAATCCAAAATAATCTCGAGGCGGGTCACTTCAAGATTATTGATTTTTACCCAACTTGTTCTGTACGGTATGTGAAAGAAAAAGAACTTCAAGCCTTCTCTGATTTGAGCAAAGTCTTTTATAACGTCAACACACCAGACGAATGGTCGGCGATCATTAAGGTTAATCCGAATTGACAAAATGTATTAGGTAGTGAGAAAAAAGAATAATGCAATATATCGCGAATTACCTCTATATAAAGAAAAAGGAATTTAACTGAAAAAAATTAAATATTTTGTCATTGCTCCAAAGCTGGTTTACCTAAAGCAGAAGCTATGGTGACCAGACAAGTGCTTAAAGGCACTCGGGTATTATGGGAAACTGTAATATCTCCTGCTGGAAAGGAGTCTGTCGACAGGTGGATTGAATCCTCCGGTTGTTTACAGACCGCGGGTTTTTTTATTTCAACTGGTTAAGTTTTTTACCAAATTTAATCTTGAAAAGAGGATTTTTATGCTGGATCAATTTCAAAGAAAAATCGAATATCTGAGAATATCAGTGACAGATCGCTGTAATCTACGCTGTATATACTGTATGCCAGTTGAAGGAGTGCAGTGGATGCCGCATGATTCTATTCTTTCCTTTGAAGAAATTCTTCGACTAATGAGGATCAGTACGCAATTAGGGTTTCGTCGCTTTCGTATCACAGGGGGAGAACCCTTAGTACGTAAAGGAATTTTGGACTTTCTGCGGGAGGGCGCCATAATTCCAGGGGTCGAGGACTTCATGATAACTACCAATGGATTGTTACTCCCGAAAATGGCCTTCGATTTAAAAGCAGCAGGCGTTCAGCGAGTGAACATCAGCTTGGATACTATGGACTCAGAGCGTTTTCGAGCTATCACTCGTGTGGGAGAGGTTTCCAGTGTAATTCAGGGAGTCTTTCGCTCGCTTGAGGCTGGCCTAGATCCGGTAAAAATCAATGTCGTGGTCGTCCGGGGGGTTAATACGGACGAGTTGCCGAACTTTTTGAAGTTAGCAAAACAATATCCGCTCCATGTCCGTTTCATCGAACTGATGCCAATTGGCATTAGTTCTAAGCAACGGGCTGATTTTGTTCCAATTCAAGAAATGAAAGAGCTCTTAGGACTAAAAGAGAACATTCTAACTCAGGGGATCTTGGGTGGGGGACCGGCAGAGTATGTTCAACCAAGGGGTTTTAAGGGTAGCATTGGCTTTATTAGCGCCATGAGTCGTCATTTTTGCGATACATGCAATCGTGTACGCTTAACGGCGGATGGAAAATTGCGCCCTTGCTTGCATAGCAAAAATGAAGTGAGTCTGCGTGATGCCCTACGAAATGGAACCTCGGACGAAATTTTAAGGGATCTTTTTGCCCAAGCAGTTTGGCATAAACCCGCAAAGCATCATATGAATGACGAAGCATTGCAAGGTCAACGTGTCATGTCTCAGATTGGAGGGTAAAAAGTGGATTTAACCCATTTTGATGAAGAAGGGCGCGCCCGAATGGTTGATGTCA
Organism: Desulfosporosinus sp. Tol-M; assembly: GCA_000770645.1. GTDB lineage: Bacteria > Bacillota > Desulfitobacteriia > Desulfitobacteriales > Desulfitobacteriaceae > Desulfosporosinus. The sequence goes on along the minus strand of JQID01000157.1, from coordinate 3,963 downwards.
GCGATAAGGCTGAAACGGCCCGTATGGCAGTTGCTCGAGGGAGAATTACGATGAAAGCAGAGACTTTTGAGCGCATTCGCTCTGGGCTAATCGCCAAAGGCGACGTTTTGGCGGTGGCTCAAGTTGCGGGGATTATGGCGGCAAAGCAGACATCCCAGATAATTCCTATGTGTCATCCGCTCCTGATCACAGGGGCTAAGCTTAGGTTTAACTTAGTGGAACCCGGTGAGGTAAATATTGAAGCGATAGTAAAAGTCAATGGAAAAACCGGGATTGAAATGGAAGCCCTGACGGCGGTCAGTGTTGCAGCGTTAACGATCTACGATATGTGTAAAGCAATAGATAAAACAATGACAATTGGGGATATCTATCTAGTTGAAAAGCAAGGGGGAAAAAGCGGACATTATAGAAGTTCGAAGTTCGAAGTGCATGATTCGTAGTCCGAATTTTGAAAATTGCGTCAGTCCTTGGATAAGTTCTGCTAACATTTACAAAGCTATGTTTCATAAACCAAGTTTTTTTTATTCGATGACCACTGATGAGATGAAAGGGTGAGATTTTATATAATGGGTAAAATAATTGCGGTTTGTACGAGTGAAAAAAAAGGAATGCGCAAAAAGAATGTAGGCGAAGGAATTTTGAAAGTCAACTTTGGTCTGGAAGGAGATGCGCATGGTGGAGATTGGCATCGTATGGTCAGCTTGCTGGCGATGGAAAGTATCAAGAAGATGACGGATAAAGGGTTGGATGTTGGGCCAGGGGACTTTGCGGAGAATCTGACAACGGAAGGACTGGAATTATTCATCCTTCCCGTGGGAACAAAACTTAAGATAGGGGAAACCAGTATCGGAGAAGTCACTCAAATTGGTAAAGAATGCCATACGAAATGTGCAATCTTCTATCAGGCTGGGGACTGTGTCATGCCAAGAGAAGGAATTTTTATCCGGTTGTTGGAAGGCGGAGTGGTCCGAGTCGGGGACAGCATCGAGGTGATAGCTTAATGCTTCGCGTAGGAGTCATCACGGCTAGTGACAAAGGGTCGCGTGGAGAAAGGGAGGATCTCTCCGGGCCAACGCTTATTAAGCTTGTTCAAGACATTGGCGGGGAGGTTGTGGAGTATGTAGTGCTCCCGGATGAGCAAATGTTACTTGCTGAAAAAATGTGCCAATGGGCGGATGAACTTAGTCTGGATTTGATTTTAACGACCGGCGGGACAGGTTTTGCAATGCGTGATGTTACGCCTGAGGCCACCTTATCCGTCTCGGATCGTTTGGTACCCGGCATTGCAGAAGTGATGCGGATGGAAAGCTTAAAGGTGACAAGTAAGGCTATGCTAAGCAGGGCAGTAGCCGTCCTTCGTAAACAAACGCTGATTATTAATATGCCGGGTAGTCCCAAGGCGGCGCGCGAATGTTTTAACGCAATTGCCCCAGCCCTTTCTCATGGAATTCAAATCCTCAAAGGGGAAGCCGGAGAGTGTGCGACAACAGTCAAATGATAGTCACTAATGCTTTAAGAGATTGGTAGCTAATCTACCAATCTCTTTTTGTACTATCAGACCCCCATGCCGCTGCGCGGCACCACTGATGAATGAAAACAGGTTGTTTTCAGGGCAGAAAGTATAAGTTTCGGGTAAGCATAAGTGCAACTAGGCAGCCGCCTTCGCTAAGGCTAGGCGCCAGCCAAGTTTTCTTTATACTAGTCGGGACTTACCTATAATCAGTATTACCGTGCTTGTCACCTCTGTCCATGGTCTTGTGTATAATAGGGTAGACATATGGCTTGGGAGGTGAATTTCGTGAAAGCCATTGCGTTTGTCGATTACGAAAACATTTGGACGGGATTATTAGAGAGGGGTTATGACTTAACGCCGGAACAGTTGGCACGGTTTTTGCAATTTTATACAATACAAAACAATATCGACTTATTGGCCATCTATCTTTACGCCAACTTTGATCGGGAAGAGTTTTTGCGAACACAAACGATGTTTGAGAAAACGAATGTCTTTACGCGTCATGTCTTTGGGAAAAATAATTATGCCAGTACGGGACTTCGCCGTAATGCAGCAGATTTGGAATTAATGCTTGAGGCTCAGGAAATCTTGCTGACACGAGAGTCTACGTTTGACATGTTTTTGTTGCTTACGGGGGACGGTGACTTTCTTTCACTACTCAGAAAAGTCCGGGCTTGGGGGAAAGAAGTAAAAGTGATCGGGGTAGCAGGAAGTATTCATCATGCGCTACACCCTTATTGTAAGGGGGAGGATCTTTTACAGTGGTTCCTTCATGAACAGCCTGAAACAGAGTATTATCCGGAGCGGGATTTGGAACAAGGGATCCGGATCCTGGGAGATCTACAGACTCGCTTGCCCTACGTTGCATCAACTAAGGCGAGAGCTGCTTTAACGGAGCTTCTGGGACGATCTATTATGCAAGTTAAAGAGTTCATTCGGTATACGTTAAAAGAAACTATACTCCTTGAGAAGGAGCACCCCGATCCGAATCTCAAAATTGGTAAAACAAAAATATACCTTCTCAATCTAGAGAATACCTTGGTTTTGGAAGCGTTAGGATCCATGCGTGAAGAAGTTTTTCAGCGTCAAAAATTACTGGATCTTTAATTATGTATAGAAACTCGAAAAGCTGGCAATTATAGTGTTTAGAGGATGTGGAAACACGCTCGGGGGAGGGCCTAGGGTGTAATAATACCTATCGCCTGAAATAGTGAGAAATAACTCGATTGATAGAGTAAATGTAGTATTTATGCTCATATTTCGAGCCTAAAGGGGGTTGCTTTCCAGTGCCCCCTTGCATATTATTATAGATATATTGTTAGCACTCAATGGAGTCGAGTGCTAACAAATATTAAATAAAAACAATAAGGAGGGACTTTTCTTTATGAACATTAAACCTCTCGCAGACCGGGTGATTGTCAAAGCACTCCCAATGGAAGAAAAAACTAAGAGCGGAATCTATATGCCGGATACCGCAAAGGAAAAACCACAAGAAGGCGAAGTAATCGCTGTTGGTCCTGGTAAAATGGAAAAGGGTGAACGTATAGCTTTGGATGTTAAAGTGAATGATCGTGTAATTTATTCCAAATATGCAGGTACCGAAGTTAAGTTTGATGGGGAAGAATACTTAATTCTGAAAGAGGCAGATATCTTAGCTATTTTGGGCTAGTCCAATAATACTTAAATTTAAGGAGTGGAAATACGTTGGCAAAACAAATTATTTTCAATCAAGACGCCCGTCATGCTTTAGAACGCGGTGTTAATGCGCTGTCTGAAGCTGTTCGTGTAACCTTAGGACCTAAAGGCCGTAATGTAGTCCTTGACAAGAAATTCGGATCTCCTATGATCACAAACGATGGAGTAACGATTGCTCGAGACATCGAATTGGAGGATCCATTTGAGAATATGGGAGCACAACTCGTTAAAGAAGTGGCTACCAAAACTAATGATGTGGCGGGAGATGGTACGACAACTGCTACACTTTTAGCACAAGCTATCATTCGCGAAGGGCTTAAGAATGTCGCGGCCGGTGCAAACCCTATGGGCATTAAACGTGGCATTGAGCAAGCAGTGGAGGCTGTAGTTACCGCCATTAAAGCTAATGCCAAACTCGTTGAGACGAGTGAAGCCATTGCTCAAGTTGCCTCAATCTCCGCCAGCGACAAAAATATCGGCGACCTCATTGCGCAGGCAATGGAAAAAGTCGGTAAAGACGGCGTTATCACTGTTGAAGAAGCTAAAGGGATGACGACTGAACTTGAAGTGGTTGAAGGAATGCAATTTGATCGGGGCTATATTTCAGCTTATATGATTACTGATACAGATAAAATGGAAGCAATACTTAATGATCCTTTCATTTTGATTTCCGATAAGAAGATCAGTGCGATTCAAGACGTTCTACCGGTTCTTGAAAAAGTTGTACAAGCAGGTCGTCAATTGCTGATCATTGC
>JQID01000153.1:13695-31321 GCA_000770645.1 Desulfosporosinus sp. Tol-M | reverse complement strand
ATTAAAGTGCGTCAGTAACAACAGTCACGCAATGCGTGCCGTATCTATTATAGGAGATTTTGAGAGGTGGGGCTCCTCCGGCGAGGCGTGGCCCTGTCCGTGCAAGCGTGGTTAAACGGGTACCCTTTGGATGGCTCCTTAATTGGGTCGTATTATTCGGGTATTCGTCGTTTTCTCTGACGCATGGAAACATCTCCATCAATTATCATGGTATACGCTGACGGTATAATCCGATCCAGAATAGAGTCGGCCAGGGCGCTACCTCCCAGTCTTTCATGCCAGCCTTCTGGAACAAACTGAGAGCATATGATAGTAGATGATTGTCCGCATCGAGACTCCATTAGTTCGAGCAAGTCCCTCTGTTCTGTATCAGATGTGGGAATCAGGAGAAATTCATCCAAAATCATCAAGGAATATTTTTGATACTGCTTCATGAGCTGCTGATATTTCCCTTGAACCCGTGCAGCTTCAAATTCGCTGAACAGTTCGGGGAGGCGGATGTATCTCGTTTTGTAACCTGACTGGCAGGCATTAACACCAAGTGCATTAGAAATATATGTTTTGCCACACCCAGTAGCTCCTATAAGGATGGCATTCAGACTCTGACGGATATATTCATTATCGGCCAGGCTTTTTAAAAGGTCACGGTTTAGATGCCGGTCTGTGAGATATTCAATATTTCCAAGAAAAGCGGATGAGTTTGCGAATTTAGCATTCTTAATCAGACGCCGGATGTTGTTGTTATGTCTGGAATCGTACTCTGCATCTGCCAAAAGTGCCAGCCTTTCATGGAAAGATAATGACTGATACTCCATCTCGTTCTCAACCTGCTTTTGATAGGCTTCCGCAAATGCGGGAAGACGCATATTTTTGAGCTTCCTTATTGTCTCATTCTTCATGGCTTCCACCTCCGTAATAAGAAGCACCTCTTACGCAGGCATACTTGTTAGATGCCGATGATGAGGAACGGGATTGGGGAGTTTCATCTCCCTTTTTATCTTGACCGGCTTCCAATATCAATCTAATATTTCTATACCGGGGACTAGGGATCCGGACAAGTGCTATTCTGCATGCGTTTTCCAGACGTTCAGGAGAGTATTGATCTGCCAGTTTTAATAGAGACAGGCATCCCTTATAAGCCTGTTCCTCTACCCGGTATGAATCAAACAGTTTTTGCACAACTTCTTTTGTAAAATCCCCAATACCCAAAGCCCATTTCAGGAAACGTGCGGAATCCCACTCACTGTAAAGCTGGTGGTTTGCCGGCATATGGTCAATAACTGTGGAATACTGTCCACGGCGTCCATAAAGGCGCTTATGGCTGCAAATGCGGGAACCTTTGTAGAATGCTTCAATTATATTTTTGGTGTATCTAACATCTACTTTTTTCTTGACGTACTCGTAGGGAATGGAATAATTCTGGTAATCTATCGCTATATGGTAGTTCAGCTGCACGGTAGCAGTTTTCCATTGCGCGAATTCATACGGATATTGGGGTAAAGGCTGCATAAATGGGAACTCTTCTTCTATAAATACAGAATAACGGCTTCCGTCTCTCTTCTGAAATTTGTTGTGGTTAAAACGATCCAGTTCTTTCCGGATAGATGCATTCATCTCATTGATATCAAAGAACTGACGGTTGCGCAGTTTAGCTATGATATGGGATGTAACCTGCCCCGCCGACCCTTCTACAGCAGCTTTATCTTTGGGTGCCAATACCCTGGCTGGAAGGATGGCTGTCTGATAGTGGTCTGCTAATTCCTGATATGCGCGATTAACGATCGGGTCTTCATGCTTCTTATTGCTGAGTATTCCTGTTTTGAGATTATCTGGGATAATCAGCCTGGTGGAAGTCCCGAAATACTCATACATACTGATATGTACGTTGATCCAGTCTTCCTCTTTCATGGTAAGGCAGGCCTTCGCAAAACAGTACATGCTGAACGGCAATGTGGCAACAAACAGATAAACCTTGCAGCTATTCCCGGTTAGCTTGTCGTAAAGTGGCAAGGGAGTGCCTACCCAATCCACCATCAGCTTATCACCCGGCTTGTGCCGGATATGCATGGTAAGGCGGTGCCGGTTAACGTAGTCCTGATAAAGTTTGCAGAATTGGGAGTACATATACGGAGGCTTTTCCGAACGGCGACAGGTATCAACGTATTCCTCCCACAGGAGCTTTAAGGTCACACCGCTTTTCAAAAGTTCTTTGTCCCTTTATGCGGAGTTGCAAAATTTGCTTTTCTTTGGACATAAAAATGTCCCCCTCTCGTAAGTATTACGGCATTACCGCAATTTCATTGTAATACTTACTTTGGCGGCTCTCGATAGCGGATTCTCCGTTTAAAACCACTGGCTCCCAATCCCGGATTATGTGGCTCTGTATATCGGATTTACTGGCTCAAAACCTTCGGAATATTCACGCAGGGAATGGAGTATAACTGAAAAACCATCTGCACAGTACAGAGTGACGACTAGAGAGGGAAAACAGCCCAAAGCAAATATATCGTCATATATAAAGGTGGCTACAGAAATTATCCCTTCTTCTGCTGAGGAAATTGTTCCGGTTGAAAAGAGGGTGCAAAACGCAATTGCCAGTAAGCACAGATTATACCCTCATGAGGTGTTGATTCTTGATTATTCCCGTGCGTATTATACGGAAGGCAATTCATTTCCAGGTTTCTGGTGGTATCGGTATGGTGTACAGGATGTAGACATATGTCTTCGTTCCCTGTTTGACCGAGGATTTCTGAAAGTCGGTGATTTGCAGAGTGCCGTTGCATTAGAGAATGCAACAGTTCTAAAGGAGGAATTGAAAAAACACGGGCTTAAAGTGAACGGTAAAAAAGACGAGTTGGTGCAACGCCTGATAGCGGAGGTTCCTCAAGATGAACTCAACTCCCGTTTTGCCAAAAGAACATACCAGTTAACCGAACTCGGAAAGCAGACGATTGAAGAAGAAGGTTATGTGCCATATATACACCGGCATGCTCTTGAAGATCTGGATATATGGTCGCTCAACAGAATAATACATGAGCCTCCCTATATGCCTTATCGTGATAAAATATGGGGGTATCTTAACAAACGAAGCATGGGGCATTTCGCAGCTCATAACTTTGGCTTATACAGAAACTGCAGGCATCATATGTCAACTTTTCTGATGGAAGAAAACAAAATTAGGGATGCGTTGGGCATGTTATCTGAAGTTGTGTTCTACGATTTGAGTGGACTAAGCAACAACTACGATCCGCAGTTTCTTGGAATATATGCTCTGAGCTTTTTCCCCTATAAAGACTCTATCGTTACAATGGCGCCTGGAATAACAAGCGCGGTTATCCATTGTCAGAAAGAACTTAATTTGTCGGACGAAGGACTTAAAACAGTAATGTTTGACCGGATGGGCCGATTGAGTGCTCCGTTTCATCTTTTTACCCCTGAAGAATGTGTAGACATAGTTTTAATGGAAAGACGCAAAGATACTGAAGCCTTGACTAAAATGTATGCCAAAGCAAAACGGCGCTTCAAGCAGAAATATCCGAATATTAAGAGCTCGCCTAGCTCCGCTCGGTAGGGGTCAGGTACTTCCCGAATATAAGGGGGTAAGTTGCTGGAGGAGTCGGTCAGTTACTATCAGAGTACAGCTGTCAGATTTATGACGGTCTTCAGAGAGTACGTGAGCAAACTGCTTGATGCTTCCGATAGCAACTCAGATTACGCACCCGTAGCTCCTTATGAATAAAGGCATTTTGGTGCGATCCTGGTCGGCAGTGCTCGCCTCGCTTAAGGGGTCTAACCTACCAAAAGGTTTAAGGTAACATAGGCTGTGAGATTTTACCTAACCTCACAGCTTTATATAACTTCAATCATCATCGGATAAATATTGTTTGTTATCATAGTAATCTTTCATTCCATCAAGTATGCTCTTAATAAAATTGCATACCTCATCTTTTATATGTTCAAGATCAGTTAAAGTCATATCCCTGGCACAGTCCCCAAAGGATTCATCACCATGTGCAAGATTATTTCTCTTTTCTTTAACGGTTTTAAGACAACCGTCATCATCCGAAGCAACATATCTAATTCTATGCTTATCACAAAGTCTTTTTATAACCCTGGCATCAAGATTTCCGCTTATCCCCAATCCATCACGACTTAAAATAATAGGTTGATTAGTAATTACCTGTGTGATAATGGCTTGCACGCAATCTTCATATGCTGTTCGTCCAGCTACGTTTGAATAAACCTTACCAATTTTATGATTAGACCATATTGTTTGGATCTCAGTAATAAGGGTTGCGTAACTACTTGGATTATTTCTTAAGTTCTCATATATTTCCATCATACCGCTCACTATGCAAGCCTCGACTAAATTGTACAACATAAGGAGAAAATTGGATTTCAGTATACGCAAAAATTTTGAGTTATCCAACGTTCGAATTATTTGGCTATTGTGTTCTAGCTCCAACATTATAGAATAATAAAACTCAATTTCTGATTTTCGGTCATCGTAAAGCATCATCGTATTATTCATGTACGGTACCGGCCAATAATTGATCTCTTACATATTCTACTCTCTTCTTTAATTTGCCTTGATTATTGCTGGCATCCGATGTAGTTAGTTCCTCAAAATCTTCTGAATCAATCCACTTTATAGATGATACTTTTAATTCAGGATTTTCACTTAGGGCAAGAGCCACACCGACGGAGATAGCTTCAAATCTAACTCTTGGGGTAGTGGTTGCATTTCCTGTCTTGGCAAATCCAAATGGGAAGTATTCCTCAACAAACTTGCACATTGCTCTAAATTCTGTACGATAAGTGTCTTCATTAAATGTAGTCTGGTTTGAAACTAAAAACGTATCTAAAAAAGGAGCAACTCGGTGGTCAAAAGAAGTGTAGTCATTTACATACGCGAAAAACCGCAAAATTAACTCAAAACGCTCGTGCCGTTTTTCCTGCATTTCCGATACGGGGCATAGCTTTATAAACAACGTATCTTTTGCACAGTTATCAATAAATTTTGTTAGCTTGCCCGGATATGTACCACGACGGAATTCTGAGTCAGTTACTTTTTTGCCGGATCTATTAACACGACTAAAAATATCTTGTCGAAGTTCGTCAGGCGTATTGTTATCCAATACAACAATACGCAAGCTTCTATTGTAAAATCTTCTCCGTTGAGGCTCAGAAAGATCTGCAAAACTAAAACCATTGAGTTCAGTTAACTTGGGGAGATCCTGCAAAAGCAACTGGTGGTTAATAAATGACACTAATGTATTAATTCTTTGGACACCGTCAATGATTTCCATTTTCCCATCTTCGCAGTCTCCAAAAAACATAAATGGAATAGGAAGGCCCAAAAGAACTGATTCAATAAAAGAAGCTCTATTTTTATCCGACCATATAAAGTCTCTTTGATATCCGGGAACGAAAAACTCACCTCTTTTAAATTTTTCTACAATCAATTCAACAGTAAAATCTTTTGTATCATAATCGACACGCCGCTGGAGATCCTTTAGTTGAATTTCAGCCTTGGTTTTTTGTTCCAGAGATATTGTTTTTTTTCTTTTAACCATTCTGTTCAACCTCCTCAACATGTCGAATTATGCTTAAGCCTATGGCATTCCCAAGATTCACAGGTACTGCATTCCCGATGTGGATACCAAGAGCTTTTTTGCTCACTTCTGCATCTGACGGTAAAAAAGCATAGTTACCTGGAAATGATTGCAACATCGCTCCCTCACGTAAAGATAATGCCCTATTCTGTTCAGGATGACCAAATCGACCGTTACCATAACCAAAGAATTGCGTAGTTATCGTTGGCGCTGGTTCATCCCAATTCATCCTTCCATATACTGATGGATATGTATTACCGCTTTTCTTTTTATGGCAAATTAATTGTAGTCTTTCGTCCCAGTCTCTCCATGATCCGCCAGGACGGGATTGTCTTATACGTTCGAGATTAATCTTTGATAAATAAGCTGCACAGTGCAAAGGATCCGTCTCCAAAGACCGGCCTGCCTCAATAGCCGGAAGTTCTCCGATTGCATCTCTAACCGTTAGGTATGTTTCGGAAGTATATTGTGGCTCTATTAATGTAATTGAACCTAATCTTGAAGCAAGGAGCACTAATCTTCTCCTTTTCTGAGGAACACCATAATCAGGACAATAAACGATGCTCCACGACACATTATAGCTCATTTCAACTAATGACCTTTTAAAATCATAAAATACATCCTCAGAAGCCAAGTCAGGAACATTTTCCATTGACACTATTTCTGGCAAAATATCGCGGACTTTATCCGAAAAAGAATAAAGTAATTTCCATTTATCTCCTTTATGTCCATCCTTCCTATACCGCTGAGTATATCTTGAAAATGGCTGACAAGGAGCACATCCAACTAAAGCACGCACTTCTCCCTCTGGATACAAATTTTTAATATTAACAGAGGGATATTGTCCAACATCGGCTTCAATGAACAACGAATCGTTGTTCGATTCATAAGCATATCGACAAGTATCATCAATATCTAATCCTGCTATCACCTGTAACCCTGATTGTATGAGACCATGCGTTAGTCCTCCAATTCCGCAAAACAGATCTACCACAGCGCAAGGCATTATCTCACCTCTTTTGCAGTCAAATGGCGATTTTCTTCAACAAACAGCAAATAGGCATCTATTTCTAATGCCATTGCGATCTTTTCAATATTGTCAAGCGCAATGCTTCTCTTTTCACGCTCAACTGCACTAATATATGTTCGATGTAAACTGGCCTTATCAGCAAATTCTTCTTGTGATAAACCAAACTGTAATCGATATCGTTTTAGATTGCCAGCAAATACATGCAATAAATTCATATAATCACCCAATTAGATTATATGAATTTCAGACAATAAGTCAACAGACAATAAGTCAACAGACAATAAGTCAACAGACAATAAGTCAACAGGCAATAAGATACTGGGCGATGCACATCAATACAGTAGCTATCGCGTGCTTTCTGTCTGGCCCGCTCTACGCATGACGCGATGAAAACAGCTGACGGTTTGTACCGTCAGCTAAAGTTTTGTAACTTTTGCTTTTTTAGTCCTTTTACAATAAATTGGATATTAGTAAGCTGTTCTTCATCCAACGCATGCAAATCTTCGATCAATTCGCGCATCTGCGTTGGATAGAGATTCCCGTCATCAAAAAATTCTTTTGGTGATACACCAAGATATTCACAGATGTAGAAGAACACCGTCATAGACGGTAAGCCCTTCCGATTTTCGATGTTGTTAATATATCCAGGCCCTTGACCGAGGGATAAACTCATGTCCCTTGCCGATACGCCTTTTGCCATTCTTAACTGAGTCAGCCGTCTGTAGAATAAATCATCGCTCACGTTTTATCACCACCTGCATCTGATTATATCCCACATATAAGGTAATTATGTCTGATTAGACCATCAATTCAGGTGGACATGTTCTGTTTAAACGGATATAATTAATAATATGTGCGATCTAATCAGATAAATTGGAAATTTGGATCACAGGAGGCAGATTATGCGTCAGCACAAAAAGCGAAATACAGACAGAAACATACATTATGACAGACTGTATCACAAGATAGCAGAAGCGCATGGTGTGCTGCCGGACGAGGTTCGGAATAAAATACAGGAAACAATTGACGCTGGTTGGAGCAATCCTAATGAGGAAATCAGGCAAAAACAGCGTTACCTTTTTCCAAAAGGGAAACCCACGGTCGAGGAATTCATTGGGACTATTTCAGAGTATATAAAGGCAGGGAATCCCCTTTTATATTTATAATTGATAACGAAAGCGCATATCAAAGCGCCTGGCATTGGGGTGCTCTATAATTTTAAGCGAAAAAACTGGCCGATTATCAATAATGTGAAATTGATGCCCCCTAATATTCCGATCTTGGCGACAACCGCTACGGCTAATTCTCGAGTTGTGGACGATATTTCCGAACAGCTTGGCCTTAATCTTTTGGTTTTGAGAGGAGCATTAGCGCGTGACTCGATTAAGTTACAAGTTATTCAGCTTGCGCATCAAGCAGAAAGATTGGCATGGCTGGCAGAATACCTTTCTGATTTACCAGGTTCAGGTATTATATACTGTTTAACAATAGCCGATTGTCGCCGAGTAGCTCAGTGGCTTAGGATGAAACATTACGATGTTGCAGAGTATACAGGAAAAATTGATAATGCCACAAGGGAAATACTTGAACAGAGACTCTTGCAAAATGAAATAAAAGCATTAGTAGCTACAGTTGCTTTAGGTATGGGTTTTGATAAGCCGGACCTGGGTTTTGTAATTCATTTTCAAAGACCTTCTTCAGTTATAGCTTACTATCAACAGATCGGACGGGCGGGTAGAGCACTAGATACAGCTTATGCTATACTGTTAACGGGTAGTGAAGATGATGAAATAGGGGAATACTTTATTAATTCTGCATTTCCTACTTCTAGTGAAATGGTTCGGGTTGTCAAATTGATTGAAGAATCTGAGCGTGGACTAACGATAAACGAAATACTCAGATACGCCAATTTGAGTAAAGTACGAGTCGAGAAATGTGTCAAGATTTTAGAGATTGACGGAATCGTAGCCAGAAACAAGAGTACCTATTATAGAACGGTTAATCTATGGAAGCCAGATCTCTTGCGCTTTGAAAAGGTTACTAACTTGCGACGCCAGGAAATGGCGATCATGAGTGAATTTACCCTAACTAAACAATGTTTTATGGAGTATATATCCAAGGAACTGGACGACCCATATGCAAATGAATGCTCGCGCTGTGCTAACTGTACGGGTGAAGGTCTGTCAACATCTATTGAGCCTACTATTGTGAGGGAGGCGATTACCTTCTTGCGCAGAGACTTTCTGGAAATTGAACCTAGGAAGCAGTGGCCTTCCGGTGGATTCGGCAATAAAAAGGGACGAATCCCCGAAGATTTACGTAACGAATCTGGGCGTGTCCTTTGTATCTACAGAGACGCGGGATGGGGGCGTCTTGCTGCTCGTAATAAATTTACAGACGGTTACTTTAGTGATGAATTGGTCGATGCAGTTGCAGAGCTTATTAATGCATGGCAGCCTGATCCCTATCCGACTTGGGTTACAGCGATTCCTTCTTTACGGCGCCCCGAGTTAGTCCTCAATTTTGCGCAAAGGCTTGCCCGAAAGCTAGGCATACCTTTTCATTCAGTGTTAGTTAAAATTCGGGAAACCTCTGAGCAAAAAAACATGCAGAACGGTATACAACAGGCGTCCAATATTCTCGGCGCCTTTTCCGTTCAAGGAGAGGTTTTTGCAGACCCGGTTTTTCTCGTCGACGACATGATCGATTCACGTTGGACAATGACCGTATGCGGAAGTTTATTACGCGAGGCGGGATGCGGGCCGGTTTTTCCTTTAGCAATTGCTTCAACATCAGGAGGAGGCGATACTGAATGACAATGAGTTTGTCTATTGACAGCCAAGCAATTCTTTTACTTGCTACTAATGTCGGGTTACATAGAGAAAAAACCATGGATTTAAAACCCCTAAGCCTCTCTGAATGGAACGCTCTGTCTGAAAAACTCGCCCCTTCTTCGTTAAAGTATCCGAGGGCTTTTTTTGAAGCAGATCCAAAAGAGTGGAAAGAGCAACTTGCTTTAAACGAAGCTCAGGTCGAGCGAATGCAAAGGTTACTGGCTCGTGGGGCAAACCTATCGATGGAAATCGAACGTTTATCCAGCTTAGGCGTATGGATAACTACGCGAGCAGAACCCACTTACCCGCAACGTTTAAAGAAAGTACTAAGAAGGAAATCTCCTGTCGTTTTATTTGGTGTTGGAGATCATAAACTTGCCACAGTTGGGGGCGTAGCAATCGTAGGGTCACGTGACATTGATAACGCTGGTGTGGAATTTACTGTTAAACTGGCTCAAAGGTGCGCAGGTGAAGAGATGGTTGTTATTTCTGGCGGAGCGAGAGGGGTAGACTCTATTGCCCAAGATACTGCACTTAATTACGGAGGGCGTGCCCTGGCTATTCTGGCAAATGGGTTAGATAAGATCATCCAGCGTCGTGAAGTGAGAGAAAATATTTTAAATAATAAATTATTGTTACTCTCGCCTTTCCACCCAAATGCAGCTTTTCGAGTCTATAATGCTATGGAACGAAATAAATTTGTTTACGCTCTGTCTGATTATGCAGTTGTGGTTTCAGCTGTAGAAAAAAAAGGAGGAACTTGGGCCGGAGCCACGGAGAACCTTAAAGAAAAATGGGTTCCACTTTTTGTCCGAATTGGAGAATCATGTTCAAGTGGAAATAGTATTTTAGTAAATCAAGGGGCTACACCCATTGATTTAGAAGTGTTGTCTGGCACAAAACCTTTGAGTGATTGGTTCAAACAAAAAACGGACCAAACAATTCAGCATGTAGATTTACGCGGACAATATTTGATTAAGGATGAACAAGAATCAAAGGTCATGGTCAATGAGCAAATTGCTCTGTTTTAAATAATTATTGACTTGAATTATGAACCTGCCTCCCATAATCTAAGCATTCTTAGAGGCATGTTTTGTTGCGTTCAGCGTTTTCAATTCATAGAGTCAGATTACTAATGAAGGAACACATATTATGGGATCTTGCTGGGAATGATTCTCATGATTTTTGTAAGATCTGGTAATCGTGGAAGGAATATCGGACATTTTGGCGAAAAATTAAGGAGCAAGTCTAAGTATGTCCTTTCATCATTAAAGTTTTTTTGAAAGGGGGGAAGAACATGAGATCTATCGCTTTTATTGATACCGAAATTGAACCAAAGAGCAGGAAAATTCTTGATATCGGCAGCGTTAAGGGTGATGGCAGCTCCTTTCACTCCACTTCGGTTGCGGACTTCATTAAATTTCTGCACGGGTCACAATATGTTTGCGGTCATAATATTTTCGATCATGATTTAAAATACATTCAACCTGCTCTTGAGGCCGCTGAGATCAGCGATGCGTATGCGATAGATACGTTGTTTTTTTCTCCCCTTTTGTTTCCAGCAAAACCTTATCATGCGCTGCTCAAGGATGATAAGCTGCAGACAGATGATACCAACAACCCGTTAAACGATGCGATAAAGGCCAGAGACCTTTTCTTTGACGAGGTTTCAGCTTTTCAACAGGCGGGCAATGCCTTAAAACAAATTTTCTATGGTCTGCTCAAAGATCAAAAGGAGTTTGGCACCTTTTTTCGTTTCTTAAAATATGACGAAGACAATGAGGTAGATAATAGCGATCTCGAAAAAGTGATCCGGGATACGTTTCAGTCCAAAATATGCGCGCAGGTAAATCTTCCGGTACTTGTCTCAGAACATCCGATTGAATTAGCTTACTGTTTAGCCTTGATCAATACAAATAGTCTCTATTCCATTACGCCGCCCTGGGTGATCAAAAAATATCCGGCCGTTGAGCGGATTATGTTTTTATTAAGAAACAATCCCTGTTTGAGCGGTTGTGCTTACTGCCATGAGGCTCTGGATGTTCATCAAGGCTTAAAACGCTTCTTCGGCTTTGACGCTTATCGCACCTATGCCGGGGAAGCTTTACAGGAAAAAGCCGTCAAAGCTGCGGTGGCCAATAAATCACTCTTGGCGGTGTTTCCTACGGGTGGCGGGAAGTCAATTACTTTTCAAGTGCCGGCTTTAATGAGCGGCAGCAACTTAAGGGGTTTGACGGTCGTTATTTCCCCGTTGCAATCGTTGATGAAAGACCAGGTGGATAATCTGGAAAAATTGGGGATCACCGATGCAGTAACGATTAATGGCTTGCTCGACCCGATTGAAAGGGCAAAGTCCTTGGAAAGAGTGGAAGACGGTTCGGCTTCCCTTCTTTATATCGCGCCGGAGTCTTTACGTTCAAAGACAATTGAACATTTGCTTTTCGGCCGAAATGTTGTGCGCTTCGTGATCGACGAAGCACACTGCTTTTCGTCCTGGGGACAGGATTTTCGAGTCGATTATTTATATATTGGGGACTTCATCAAATCCCTCCAGGAAAAGAAAAATCTCGCGGAGGGCATCCCGGTTTCTTGTTTTACCGCGACGGCCAAGCAAAAGGTGATTGAGGATATTCGGGATTATTTCAAGGAGAAACTATCGCTTGAGCTTGAGGTTTACAGTTCGAGCGCCTCACGCAGCAATCTGCGCTACAGCGTTTTCGAGAAAGCGGGCGAAGAAGAAAAATACAATACTGTGCGCAATTTGCTGGCCGAAAAAGACTGCCCGGCAATTATTTATGTTTCCCGAACATATAAAGCCTATACATTGGCCCAAAGATTAACGGAAGATGGTTATCCGGCCAAGCCCTATCATGGCCAGATGGAGAAGAAAGAAAAAACGGAAAATCAGGACGCCTTTATCAGGGGCGAGGTCCGTACCATGGTCGCCACCTCCGCTTTCGGGATGGGAGTAGACAAGAAAGACGTGGGGATGGTCATTCACTATGATATTTCCGATTCACTGGAGAATTATGTGCAAGAAGCAGGCCGGGCCGGACGAGATGAAAACATCTCCGCCGATTGTTTTGTGTTGTTTAACGAAGAAGACCTGAATAAGCATTTTATTCTTCTGAACCAGACCAAACTTAGTATCCAGGAAATCCAGCAGGTATGGAAAGCAATTAAAGATCTGACCAGGGTCCGATCCAAAGTATCTCAATCCGCTCTGGAGATTGCCCGCAAGGCCGGTTGGGACGATAGCATCAGGGAAATCGAAACAAGGGTGAAGACAGCCATCGCTGCCTTAGAAGAAGCCGGTTATCTGAAGCGGGGCCAAAATATGCCCAGATTATATGCTAACAGTATTCTCTCCCAAAATGCGCAGGAAGCCATCGCTAAGATCAACGCCTCGCCCAGATTCGATGAGAAGCAAAGAGTACAAGCAGTCCGCATCATTAAGAAACTTCTTTCCAGTAGAAGCAGAATACACGCAGGATTTGAACAGGCGGAAGCGAGAATTGATTATATCTCCGACCACTTGGGAATTGAAAAAAAGGAAGTAATAGAAGTTATCAATCTGCTCATTGAAGAAAAGATTTTAGCTCACACCAAAGATTTAACGGCCTATATCAAGAGAAAAGAGCAGAAAAACCGTTCCCTGAGCGTTCTGAAATCGTTTTGGCAAATCGAGAAATTTCTGCTTACCGTTTTAGAAGACGGGGAAAAAATATACCATCTCAAAGAGCTTAACGAAAAAGCCGAAGAAGATGGCTGTCCAGACGTTACCCCGCATAAGATCCTAACCATCCTTAATTTCTGGGCGATTACACACTGGATAAAAAAACAAACCGCAGTTCATTCCAGGAACCATATTGCTATGCTTTGCCTCCAGAAAAAGGAGGTACTTGAAGCTAAGTTTAGTAAACGTCATGAAATAGCCCAATTTATTCTGGAGTATCTGTATGATCTAAGTAATAAAAACCCAGTGGAAGAGGAAACCAATAAAGAAGAAGCGTTAGTTGAGTTTTCGGTCTTCGAATTAAAAGAGGCATATGAACGAAGATATCTGCTTATTAACGCCAAAGCCGGTTCAGAGGATATTGAGGATGCGCTCTTTTACTTAGCCAGAATTGAAGCGTTAAAAATTGAGGGCGGTTTTTTTGTTCTGTATAATGCTTTGACGATCGAACGTTTGGAGAAGGACAATAGAAAGCGTTATAAAGCGGAGGATTACCAGACCCTCGAGCAGTTTTACCAAAACAAAGTTCAGCAAATCCATATTGTCGGCGAATACGCCCGGAAAATGATCAGTGATTACAAAGCGGCGCTCCAATTTGTGGAAGATTATTTTCGCCTCAATTACACTTTCTTCATCCAAAAATATTTTAAGGGCAGCAGAGAAAATGAAATTACGAAAAATATTACACCTGCTAAGTTCCAACAACTTTTCGGTGAATTATCACCAACCCAGTTAAAAATTATTAACGATAAAGAATCAAAATATATTGTTGTGGCAGCCGGTCCCGGGAGCGGCAAGACACGAATTTTGGTGCACAAGCTGGCCTCATTGCTGTTAATGGAAGATGTCAAGCATGAACAATTGCTGATGTTGACTTTCTCAAGGGCGGCAGCTACGGAATTCAAGAAGCGTTTGCTGAAACTGATTGGCAACGCGGCTAATTTCATAGAGATCAAAACCTTCCATGCTTACTGCTTTGATTTATTGGGAAGGGTGGGAACTCTGGAAAAGTCGGCAGAAATTGTGCAACAAACGATCGAGAAAATCAAAAGCGGCGAAGTTGATCAAGGCCGAGTAACGAAAACGGTGTTGGTCATCGATGAAGCGCAGGACATGGATGCTGACGAGTTTGCGTTGATCAACGCTTTAATGGCACTAAACGAGGAAATGCGCGTCATTGCCGTAGGCGATGATGATCAGAATATTTTTAAATTCCGAGGCGCCAGTTCGGAATACATGGTGAACCTGATTGAACAAAAAGCTGCCATGTTTTATGAACTGGTTGATAACTACAGGAGTAAACGCAACCTTGTCGATTTTACCAATCAGTTCGCCAATAAAATTCCGCATCGATTAAAGGATACGCCCATTATGGCCGTCCAGCGGGACAACGGAAAAATTAAGCTGGTTCAATATCGGAGTGCTAACCTTATCACCCCCTTGGTAAAGGATCTCCTCTCAGAGGGGCTGACCGGAACGACGTGTGTTTTAACCAAAACAAATGAAGAAACTTTACAGATTACCGGCTTGCTGGTGAAGAAGGGGCTGCCGGCCAAACTGATCCAGTCAAATGAGGGATTCAGTTTGTATAACCTTCTGGAAGTTCGCTTTTTTCTCAGCCGGCTCAATTTGGCGGAAGACGTTTATGTAATTAACGAGGATGTCTGGGAGACTGCCAAACGGGAATTAAAAGAAAGCTTTGGCCGCAGCTCAAACCGTGAGATCTGCGGCAACCTGATCCAAGATTTTGAGGCGACTAATCCGAAAAGTAAATACAAATCGGATTTGGAAGTTTTTATCCGCGAATCGAAACTGGAAGATTTCCTGGGCGGAAACAGCGAAACAATCTTTGTTTCAACGATTCATAAGGCGAAAGGACGCGAGTTTGATAATGTGTTTCTGATGCTCAATCACTTTAGCCTTAGATCGGAGGAAACTATCCGGGAGCTGTATGTGGCCATGACCAGGGCGAAACGTAACTTGACCATCCACTATAACGGCAATTATTTGCAATTTATTAAGACGGAAGGTCTGGAACGGATTTACGATGCGGAAGATTACTTGCCGCCCCGTCAATTAGCGATGCATTTAACCTATAAAGACGTCTGGCTGGACTTTTTTTCATCCGTTCAACATCTGGTTGCGCAACTGAAGAGCGGGGATGAACTGACCATTGACAGGGATTGTTGCCGTAATGCAAAAGGACAAGCGGTACTAAGATTCTCCAAACAATTGATTAAACAAATAGAAGATAGAAAGCAAAAAAACAATGTCCCAATAACAGCGAAAATCAGATTTATCGTCTACTGGCGGAAAGAAGACGCAGAACACGAAATCAGAATTGTCTTACCCGAACTTTGTTTTGAAAGAATAGGTGCACTATAGCGTACTTTAAAAAAGCGGCGAATTAAATGAGCACACGCTATGCATTTGTACTGTTATTATATAGCTCATCGGGGCAGATATCCTCGCCGGATGCCCATTCTAAAGTAATATCGCTCACTTTAACAGTATTAAACATGTGCTTATTTTCAATTTGCGATAAAACGGCTCTTCAATTAGCTTTGACATATCATAAATCTTTGTCTCTCCGTTATCAAAAAGCACTTGTAATCTGAAGTCGTTCAATGGCTTGACTTCTTTTGGTCTTGGTAACATATTCTAATCACTCCAAACCCTTAATTGTAAAATACTCACCGGTCTCCTGAACGGACTTCCATAGTGCCTCAAGTTCTTCCTGATGTATTGTTGCCCAAGCAGCAATATTCGGACAATATGAACCTTGAGCGGATTAAGAATCCCACTGAAGAAGACTTCTCAAGGCTGGAGAAGTATAGAAAGGCCTTGACGATGTTGAAACAAACGATATAAAGACACGGACATTTTCTAAGCGGGATATCTAAGCAAGCCTGTCCCTCCGTCTGAAACTGGGATGGAAGATCAGAAGGTTGTTGATAGCATTAATCAAGTTTGTGTGGTAAAATTTAACTATAAGTATATTACAGATGAAGAAGGCGATAATGGTGTTTGAGCAAACTAATCAAGTCTCTCAATTGGAGGACATTATGGTTAGTAACAATCTATTTAATAAATTCGGCTTGAGTAAAATAGGGGTATTTGGATCTACTGCTAGGGGAGAGTTATCGAATGACATTGATATCCTCATCGAAGATAACGTTGATTATCGGTTGCTTTCAGAACTAAGAAATGAGCTGCAATTGTTTACTAATAAACGTATCGATATTGTTATAGCTAAGTATGCCAATCCAATAGTACTCCATCGAGCAAAAAAGGAGATCATATATGTTACCATGCATTAGGAACGACCTCATGTATCTTCTCAACCTACTGGAATGTATTGAGAAAATCTTACTATATTCCAAGGATTGTTCAAACGCAGAAGCATTCTATGAATATAACGATCAGATGAATTTTAACGCTACACTCAATCTATTTGCTAACATAGGCGAGAATATTGGGAAAATCAGTGATGAACTTAAGTTGATCTATACCGATGTTGGTTGGTCGGAGATTAAAGGTTTTAGGAATAGAGTTGTTCATGACTACATAAATATCGATACTTTTATGGTATTTGATATTATCAAAAACAATTTGATTCTACTAAAAAGAAAGCTAATGGAAATAGTTACAACAGAACTTGATAAAGGTAATCTTGATAAAGAGGAGTATGAGGTAGCTAAGCAGAGTTTCTATTATAGGCATATCAAGTTTGAATAATGATGAGAGCCGTGTGTGTATAGAGCAAAGCCCCGTAATCCTGTCAGGGATCGTGAGGCTTTTTCTCGGTGGGATAAGCTTATTGTCGGCAGCTTTGCTGCGCTATGGCCTACATGATGAACTTGATTTTTCGGAATTTTGGATTGAATTTATGAATCTGGATGCTTCTCTTTTTCAACTGCATGCGAAAAAATAGAGTGCAGCCATGTATTAATGACACAAATGTTTCAAACTTTTGCCATAATTTTGACATACATCCTTACTATAATTCAGCCATGGACATCAATTGAAAAAAGGAGTGTATGGACAAATGAAGAGATTTAAAACTTATATCGCAGCCGTCACAGTAGCAGGTTTATTAGGGGTAACTGGAACTGCCTTCGCCGCGGTAACAGGTCAGACACCGGCTGAAATCACAGCAAAATTAACTGGGAAAACTATAGAACAAGTCACTGCCGAGAGAGCAACAGGAAAAACCTATGGAACAATAGCGAAAGAAGTCGGCAAGTTAGATGAGTTTAAAGCTGCGACCCTGGAGCAAAAGAAATTAATCCTTGACCAAAGAGTCGCCGAGGGTAAACTTAATCAAGAACAAGCAGATGCTATTTACAATCGCTTAGCGGCTAATCAAGCGGCTTGTGATGGAACGGGAAGCACTGCCCTGGGAAAGAGA
>JQID01000153.1:0-13688 GCA_000770645.1 Desulfosporosinus sp. Tol-M | reverse complement strand
GGTGTAACAAGCCGGAAAATAGTTTGTTACACCCAACGTTTGTTTGGGTTGATCAGGTATCCGAGACGGGGGGATTAATTTGAATAAACATATCCTAATTGCCGATGATAATGACGGAATTCTGGAAATACTGAAATCCTATGTTTACAAGGAAGGATATACCCCGCTCATAGCTCATGACGGTGAAGAAGCCATGAAAATGTACTATGAATACTCCCCGGTACTATTGCTCCTGGATATTATGATGCCGAAAAAGGATGGCTTGACTGTATGCCGGGAAATTCGCCGTGTCTCTAATGTCCCAATTATTATCATTACAGCGCGAGGGGAGGATGCCGACCGAATTATGGGGCTGGATACCGGGGCCGATGACTATATAGTAAAACCCTTTAGTCCCGGTGAAGTAATGGCTAGAATTCGCGCTGTTTTACGGCGTATTGATTTGACGGAGGGACAGAAGAAAAATGTCCAGCATCCTGGCCTGGAAATAAATATTAGTGATTATGAAGTAAAGATTGACGGCAGCCCGGTTAATCTGACGAAGAAAGAAATTGAAATCTTCTGGCTTTTGGCAACAAACCCCGGCAAAGTATTTTCCCGTGACAATCTTCTCAATAGTGTTTGGGGCTATGACTTTTTTGGAGATTCCCGGACGGTCGACACACATATCAAACGGCTCAGGGCTAAAATTGAGAAGAGGGAATCATTCGGCTGGGATATAAAAACAATTTGGGGTGTCGGTTATAAATTTGAGGTAAAAAATGTTTAGAAAGCACATTGCCTTTAAACTAATAACTGGATATGTATTAATTGTCTTAATCTCCATGCTGGCTATCGGTATCTTTTTTATCCAGATGTTTCGCCAGTATACCTTTGAAAATACCGAGACTACCTTGCTATACAGGGCGCATAGTATAGCGGACATGATGCCGGATTACACGGAAAACAACGGGCCAATGCGGGGTTTCGGCAGCTTTATGCGTTTTCTTGATACGATGACGGAAGCCAAAGTTTGGATTACAGATAATCAGGGTAATCCCGCTCTGTTTTCCGGAATGGGTATTGGAATAGGTATGGGTAACCCGGCTCGCGCAATAAACAGTGAACCACTCCCTGATGCCGCCCAGGAAGTTATTGAACAGGTCCTTGCCGGTAAAGAAGCAGTGCATGAGAGTTTCAGCAGCTCATATAATGAGACAATTCTTACAGTCGGCGTACCTATTCCGGACGAAAACAAACAAATTAGCGGAGCAGTGCTTTTACTCGCTCCTGAAAAGGGTCTCACGGCAACTGTCAATAAGGCAAAAAGAATATTAGGCATCAGCCTTTTACTCGCCCTAATTCCGGCTCTCGGCTTAGGTATTTATTTCTCTCTTCTCTTTACCCGTCCGTTAAAAACAATGAATAGAACTGCTCTGGAGATGGCCCAGGGTAATTATGGGGTGCGCTCAGGGATTGCGCGTCCGGATGAACTGGGACAGCTTAGTAACTCCCTTGATTTATTAGCCACAAAGCTTGGCTCTACAATTAACCAGCTGTTTCAGGAAAAGGGTAAAATGAGCGATATTATTTCCAGTATATCAGAAGGGCTGATTGCTTTTGATTTGGATCTAAAACCCTTAAATGTTAACGCCGCTCTCTCTAAAATAATGAATAGACCTCTTCCTTATCCTGGGGATGAATTGAGTAAAGACCTTACGGAGTTAAATATAAATCAGGAGATACTTGGTGTCAGGCAGGATAAAAAGGTAGTTCAAGTCGTCAGGGACTGGCAGGACAAAAAACTCAAACTTACCCTTTCCCCGATCATCGATAATAGTGGTCAGATCACGGGTAGTGTCGCCCTGGTGCAGGATATCAGCGAGAGTGAACGATTGGAACAATTTCGGCAAGACTTTATCGCCAATGTATCCCATGAGTTTCGGACCCCGCTGACAGTATTCAAGGGTTCTTTAGAGGCCATTATGGATGGCCTGGTTGAACAGCCCTCAGATCTTCGCCGTTATTACGAACGAATGCTGGCAGAAACCCATAGTCTGGAGCGGCTCGTTACAGATTTACTGGAGCTTTCCCGGTTGCAATCCCATAAGATCTCACTGAACATTGAATCGGTTCATATACCAACTTTGCTGAAGGATACCGTGAATAGTCTGCAGACAATTGCGGATAAAAAGAATATTCACATTGCCTATCATCAGCTTGCTGAGCTCCCGCCGGTCCTTGGCGATTATGACCGGCTGAGACAGCTCTTCGTGATATTCCTGGATAATGCTATCAAATATTCGCCGGAGCATACAATGGTTACCGTCGAGGCAAGTGCCGGCCAAACATTAGATGTTGTCATATGTGATCAAGGTTATGGGATTGCCGAAGAAACATTGCCATATATTTGGGAGCGCTTTTATAAGGAAGATAAATCCCGAAAAAGTAATGGCACCGGACTCGGTTTGGCCATCGCCAAGCACTTAATTGAATTACACCATGGACAGGTTACCTTAAAAAGCTCGCTGGGTAAAGGTACTTCAGTTAAAGTAAGCTTACCGTACTCACAGCCAGGTATCTGAACAACCCTTAAACACTTTTATTAAAAAACCACGATTCAAACCTCCAGGAGAAGTTACATTTGTAAAAAAAGGGGCAAAAGAAAATGAACCGGGATTATCAATTGACAAATTCGATCTTAACCTCTTTCACATCCCATAAATGCTCTATCCTTTCCTTTGCTTCTTCTTTTATCGAAGCGGAAAATTGATGTTCCTCGGGCAAATCAATTACTATTCGAACAACTCCGTCTAGGGAGATGGATAAATATGGGTAAGGGAAATCAAACAAGTATTTCACTAAGTATATTGAAATGGTTTGGTTATATAATGGGTGGTTTAGCATCTGCTTTCTTTTTAATGTTCTTTCTTGGAGAAGGGTGCCGGATTTTATCAATAATGGAGTTCCTCCGGAGATGCAATTATTTATACCGTTGCTGTTTATTGCAATTGCGGGATGGGTTGTATAATTTATCATCGAGCAAATAAATTAATGGATCAATAATTTGAGTCATTTACCGCAACATTATTTATAGAAGGATTAGCGCTGCCGGAGAAGGTCCCTCGGCGACCTTCCAATGAGCTTCCCTCAGGATTGTTTGGCAGCCCTCCACAGAATAACCCCGGCTGGTTTGTTCCCGGACATCCCGTGGGTTGGAACCTTCCTCCGCCCATAATATACTAGCCCCTGCCAGAACCCCCATGCCGTTCGGTTCATGCGTACAGTTTAAGGGAACCAGATAGCCCATTGCCAGGCGAACAACTGCCAGAATCAGCGCCATCTCTGCTTCCGACACGATTCCCTCACAAGCGAGCACCGTACCTGGAATAGGGATACGCCGGGCGGCGCCGCTAAAGATTGGAGCCATATCCCGAGTGAGCAAAGTCATTTCCGTTAACTCCTCCACGCTATGTTCCCGTCCTACGGGTTCCACACACGTCGCTATCACCAAGCCTGCCTTCTGAGCTGCGCGGATTGTTCGCAAGCGGGTTTCTGGTTTAATAAGCGTAACTTTTCCTTCCCTTAAGCGGACTGCATGATAGATTCCCTGAAAACCGGCCTGGCGCAACCCCTCCGCACCTTCTCGTCCGAAATCCCCAGTATTGGCAAACAAGACCGCTTCCGGGCCCAGAGCTGCCCGCACCTCGCGCCCAATCTTCAGAAACTCGCCAAAATCAAAATTAGCCGTCATCATCAGATAAATTGCATTGGCCCCTGCCCGTTGAAAATGATCACACCGTTCAATAATTTCCTCCAACCCCAGCACCGTAGCAGTCTTGAAAATCCCGTGACAGGACGCAAAGGAGCAAAAGGCACAATTACGGGGACAGGGTCCGGTATTAATGCCCACCTGAGCATGCACCTCAGCTGCCCCCTGAGCCGCTTCTGCACTCACCGATCGAGCTGCATAGAGAATCATAAAATACTCTTCAGAGAGCACCGGAACACTGAATAACGCTTGGATTTCAAGTTTACTAAGTTCACCTCCGGCTACCGCCTTGTCTAAGCACTCTTTAAGCCGCGAATTCAAAACACCATCTCGCTTTCTTCGGTTTTAGTTTTTATAGTCGCCTAACTCATTTCAATCAGTAACCTAACTCTACACGCTTCAATAAATAACCGGCATAACGCCAAGCCATCGACTTTCCACTACTGTCCGTGGCCCAATCTGCCCAGGCTTTGAGATCCTGCCAACGGTCAATATCTTGCAGCTCCGGCAATAACGCTGTCCGCAGCTGATGTAGCCGGGCAGCCTGCAAGGTTTGCTCCAGTACTCGTCCACTTCCCCACGCGATTCCCCAAAAAAGAAAGGGTTCAGCGCTCTTTAAACCAATCAAGTAATACCCGCCATCTCTGGCGGGCCCTAACACGAGATTATGCTCCCGCAGTTCCGCGTAGGCCAGTTCCAAAAGGTTCTGGTCAATACCAGGGATATCCGAACCAATCAGAATCACTTGTTGAAATTCCGTCAGGCTCTCTTGCATAGCGCAAAGCATCCGTTCTCCCAAATCCCTGCCGTGTTGTCGGTAGAGGGTGAAATCTGACCAGTCCAGTTTCCCCAAACAGGTAAATTCTTCAGGCAGCGTATGAGGAAATGCGGAGCAAAAATCCTCCCTGGAACCCCCCGCGATATAAATCCTGGCAGGCATTCCGCAAGTACGCAACACTACCTGCAAGTCATAGAGACAGGCCCGGTGAAACAGAGCCGCTGCCTGTGCCCCGATTTTTTCCTGTAAGCGGCTCTTAGTTCTACCCGGCAGGGGTACTTTGCTCATTACTATGACACCCGTTGACATTCTTTTTCTCTCCCACCTGCTTGGTAAAAGCGCCTAATGTAGGGCAAAGGAAATCCTAGTGTAAAAAGCACTTTTACCCCCTGCATTTTCCAAAAAGTACGCCAAAGGCCGTTAGTCCTGAAGCGTCGGGTACTGGTGATAATCCGATCCTTTAAAACACAGGCTTTGACCCTCTGCCGTGCGCGGTGTGAAAACTCTAAATCCTCTAAAAAATTCCAGTCCGGGAATCCTCCCACACTGTCAAAAAAGGAACGCGTACAGTAAATTCCCTGATCACCGTAGCACATCGACAAATAACGGGCGCGCCAGTCGGATGCTTGGGCCAGGATTCGAAAAAACAAGGTATCTTCATCAAACTTCAGCCTGCAACAGCCCCACGGAGTTCCCTTGCTTACAGACTCTCTGATCTGGGCTACGGTCATTTCTTGCAGCTGGGAATCAGCATGCAAAAAAAGCAAAATATCCCCTGATGCAGCCTGTACGCCCGCATTTAGCTGGACACCCCGCCCCGGCTTACTTTGTACAGCCACGACCCCGCTTCGCCTGATCTGCTCAGTCGTACCATCCCGGCTCCCCCCATCAATAATAATGATTTCCAACTCGGGAATCCCTTTCAGGGATTTGATTAACCTGCCGATCGTTTCAGCTTCGTTAAGCGTAGGTATAATCACGGAGATTTTGGTCGGCCTTATTTCGGACATCTGCCCATACCTCCTCCTCCAATCGTGAGACCCCCACTTCTCCAAGTGGGGGTGGTCCTCCGTACTCTGCTTGGAGGGGGTAGACTCCGACTTCGCCGATAAGAGTTCCTTTTGGGTCGTGCGGCTTCGGCGAAAGCCTCTACTGGAGGCTTTCGTCACCGAAGTCTCGATGTTCAACTTTAGTTGAACGAGTTCACTCCTGTTCATGGAACCACGGAATCTCTGCGAAGACCCGATCCAAAGCAAGCTTTCCTTCTTCACCCAGGATAAAATCGGAAAAAGCCTGAGCAGGTCGGCGTGTATTTTGAGTCGAACGGATCACATACAGCAGACGTTTCATACTTAGATCTTTTAATCGCCTAACCGCCAGCGTTTTCCAAACTAAGGGACGGACAACAGCCCAAATTGAGACAATGGACAGCCCCAAACCCGCTTCAACAGCCGCTACTACCGCACCCGTGCTACCCAGTTCTAAATCTCCCTTTTTCTCCTCCAGCTTAACTCCGGTTTGAACCAACCAACCCTCGATCGTCTTCCGCGTCCCTGAGCCAATCTCGCGCCACACCATTTTTTCCCTGTAGAGATCTTCAGCCCGGATCTCCTCTACTTGCGCAAGCGGATGGTCCAAGGGCAGGATCAGGACGAGTTCGTCCTCCGCGCAAGGATAACATTCCAAGTGCCGCTCCTTCACTGAATTCCCAACTAACCCGAGATCCACTTTGTTCTCGAACACCAGGCGGGTAATCTGCTCAGTGTCCCCCATCTCTACTATTATGTCAACCTCCGGATAATTTCGGCTGAATTCCTTCAGGACAAGCGGCAGAATATACTGTCCAGGAATCGAACTCGCTCCGATACGCAATGAGCCTTGAACGGTTATGCTCATTTCAGCCAAAGCCATTTTCGCTTCATCCATCAAACGGAGCACTTCCAGCGCATAACGATAAAGGAGGCGGCCTTCTTCCGTGAGCACAGCTTCCCGAGCGGAACGATTAATCAGGGATTTCCTATAGTACTCCTCCAGGCTTTGGATATGCTTGGTTACGGCTGGCTGACTGAGGTGAAGGTCAAGCGCGGCCTTGCTAATACTTCCGCTTTGTTCCACCATGACCAATGTCCGTAAACGTGACAAATTCACATAATCAACACCCTTCAATGGAGTATGCGCTATTTAATATAATATTCCTCTATATATAGTATACCATTATGGAATAAGGTTATCTATATCGAGTAACATCTTTGACGCATATTTGTTTATTGAATATGCACCTTCTAATTCCAAATTGGTGGTCGTTCATAGTATTATTCGATTTTATGTAGTAAAATTGAAGGACAGGTCCTCCCATGTGGCAGGGGAATGGATTATGGAAGCAGGAAGCATTCCAAGACATTTAAATCATCCGCAACAATGGGGTCCAATATAAGGCGGGGTTTTGTTAGTTCAGTTATCGAAAACAAGGATAACAAAAAATGAAAGTGCTTCGGGTTGCTGGAAAATATGATGAGCAGGAAATTGAAGGGTGAAGGTATGAGCAAAAAGAGAAGGATCTTAGTCGTACTTATAGTAGTTATTCTTCTAGCCGGATCTGCACTTTCCGGTAACAATGTATCTCAATTAACCTATGCAGCAAAAGAAGCAGTTCAAAGCGAAGGGTCATCAGCAACATGGGCAGCTAATCAGGATATTAAGAGCCAGACAAGACAAATCAGATATTCCGGTGATGAAATGTTAAGAAAAAAGAGCGAGATAGTTGGCGTAATTGACGATGAAATAAGACAAATATTAAATGATATGGCAGAGATAATGTATACAAAACACGGTGAAGGGTTAGCGGCCCCGCAAATAGGAATATTAAAGAGATTGGTTGTTATAGATATTGGAGAAGGGCTTATTAAGTTAGTCAATCCAAAGATAATTAAGCAGGAAGGGGGTCAAAAAGTCAGAGAGAGATGTTTAAGTATTCCTAATACATTGGGTTTAGTAAAGAGACCGGCAAGGGTAGTGGTGCAAGCTTTAAATGAAAATGGCGAGGAGATTATTTTAACAGGTCAAGGAGATTTAGCAAAATCCTTTTGTCATGAAATAGATCATTTAGACGGTATCCTTTTCACGGATTTAGATATTGTATATATAAGGTAACACTATAACCAACCAGCGTGACATAGTCATATAGTGCAGAAAATAATAGCGGGATAATTTTTCACAAGCCGCGGCGCATCCAATAAAGTATATCCAAATATGGAATTATGAGTTAAGGATTGTTCAAGGGGAGAGTAAGTCTTCCCTTTTTGTTTACCGAGAATTTAATTAATTTCTCCATCACTGTAAAATGCACATCTTGAAACCTAAATTCCCGCGCCGCCTGTACTGGAGGAACGGGAGGAATCCAAACGGTAGAACTTTCGAAGATCTTTTCAACTTTTTGAAAAAAGGAAATGACGATATTTTAGCGAATTCTATACTAATACAGAGAAATACCACGGAATAATTTTGGGCCAAAGGAAGGATCAGCATGCAAACAAGATTGAATCTTTCCACGCATAAGACCGTTCTCATTGCTCTCTTGGCTTTTATTTTATTAACGGGTTTTACTGGGCCATTCTTGTACTACCAATACGAACTGCAGAAACAAGTCCGTTCTCAGACGGAATCGGATGCTCAGCAGTTACAGGAACAAAAGTCCCAGCAAGTCTCAGAAGATCAGCAAATTGAAGATACGGCTAATGCAAAAGCAGAGGCAAATGCTCAAGCAGAGGCCGTAAGCAAAGAGGATGATAATCAGGAAGCTGCGCAAGGATTGGTTCCTTATGATGGACCGATTGAGCATATCTTTTTCCATCCGCTGCTGGCTTATCCGTCCCGGACTTTTGATGGAGATGCGGATGCCAATGAATTTAATAAGTATTATGTGACGGTGAGCGAATTCAAAAAGATGATCAATCAAATCTATGCCAACAATTATATGCTGATTGATTTAAAGGCCTTGTATGAGGAGAAATTAGTGGACGGGAAAAAGGTCTTGGTGCATAAAGAGCTTAAGCTTCCTCCCGACAAGAAACCGCTTATCCTGTCAGTCGATGATGTTAATTACACGGATTACAAATCAACGAATGGGACAGTCAGCAAACTCATGCTGGATACGGAGGGCAATGTGGCGACTTATTCCGTATCCCCGAGCGGAGAAAAGGTTATCTCCCATGATAATGAGGTTATCCCGATTATTGACGCCTTTGTCGCTGAGCATCCCGACTTTTCCTTCCAGGGGGCCAAGGGGATACTGGCTTTTACCGGCTATTGCGGTGTTTTAGGTTATAAAACCAATAAATTGGATTCTCCCTCCTATCCGGAAGAACGGCAGTCTGCCTTAGCGATGATTGAACGACTTAAAGAAACCGGCTGGACGTTTGCCTCGCACGGCTATAGCCACCTGGATGCCCGGACGGATTCTTACCAAAATCTGGAGAAAGACACATTGCGTTGGGAAAAAGAAGTCGGATCACTTATCGGTCCAACCAATATCTATGTTTATCCTTTTGGCAGCTCGGTGTTGCCCGGGAATCCCAAATTCCAGTTTCTGCTCGATCAAGGGTTTAAGATTCTCTGCTCGGTGGGCCCCACGCCCTATCTAAAAGACACGGCCGATTATGTGATGATGGACAGGAGGCATATTGATGGGATCGCACTTTATGGCCAAGCAGCAATTCTGAAGAATCTTTTTGATGCCAAGTCGGTCATAGACCCAGTTCGGCCTCCGTTAAAGGCCTAAAGCTTTATATAAATTGAGCTTTACGTAATATCGCAATGGGAATCTAAGAAATGAAAAAGCAGCCCCTTTTAAGACTGCCTTTCCCATTCCCGGAAAAATGGATATTACCAAACCCTTCGTGCGGTTATATAGTGTTGTTCATAATAATCCAAGAGGTCTACTCTTGTGAAAATTCCATTGCTGGGTGTACATAAAATCAATCGGTGATCACCGGCATAAATACCAACCATGCCCGGGTTAGTGGAACCGGTAACATTGTTAAAGAAAACAAGATCACCTTTTTGCAGATTACTTTTAGAGACAGCTTTTCCGAGTTTCATTTGATCCTTTATGTTATTGGTACCCAAATCAATACCATTTTTCATAAAGATGTAATTCACTAATCCACCGTTTGTAAATGTCATAGAAGTTGCGTTATTGGTTGTTGAACTTATGGTGACTTTATCTTGTAAACCAAATGAGGTAGCTACGATTTTGTCACCTCTGGTAGCTGGATTTGCTGCTAAAAGGCTTGGTAATACCCTGCGTGCACTTTTATAGTAGTTTCTATAGTAGGATGTACTATTTAAATCAGAGATAACGACATTCAGCTTGCTGCTGGCCATGTGAATGATTTTATTATCTCCAATATATAAACCGACGTGGTTAGTTGGATCACTATCTGCAGGGGTACTGTCAAAGAAAACAAGGTCGCCTTTTTGTAATTGGTCTTTCGGAACAAAATATCCTTGTTGGATCATATTGTTTTCATCTGAAGTTGCTAAATCTACACCATTATATTCGAAAATATAATTTATAAAAGATGCACATCGGAATTTATAAGGGTATGTTGTACTTACCTCAGCACTACTTGTAGCATATGTGGCTCTGCCAATAAAGTATTTGGCTGTTTGAATGATCCTATCCGCTTTTGCATTAACAGCAAGTTGGTTGTTGTAAGGATTAACAATTGCTGTTGTTGCAGCATCAACTTTTCCTATATTTACGGTAAGACATAAAAGATTGACTATAACTATTAGCAAGATCGAATTAATAATTGGCTTCTTTTTCAATTTATTTCCTCCCCTGATTTCTTCTTTGTTTTTCCTCCTTTGCTAGACTTTTAAAAAACTATGCGACAAGTATAACACCTAACAACTGCAATTTAAACTTTAAGTTGTTGGCATTTTTTACTCACATTACCTTTACAGGGGATAAAATGAAAAGAAGTAAACTATTGGGCTATGTCATAAATTCCACTAAGCTCGTGCTCTATCGCATGTGAGCCCCAATCACCGACTCTTCCGGTACTTAATAAATCGTTGTGGGCCAATGTGCCTGCCCACATGATCTCTGCTCTTGCCTCATAATTTTCCGGCTCGCTTAAAGCAAGCGGGGTATTATTGTATTAGTTATAACTAAACTGCTGCGCGCTGGCTTCCTTTACCTCCAATTTTACATTAATGATCTAGTTTTTTGCTAAGAGATTCCACTTTCCTTTAGTGGGATGGTGACTTATGCAGTATAAGAGGGAAAAGGAAGTTAATATAGATTAGGTAGTTAATTTACTGATCAATACTGGAATCTATCATGGAGGCTTTTCCTCGTTCCACTAGATTTCTATGATTATTGAAATAGAGGTGACAAAAATGGAGTACAAGCAACGGGAGTATCCTTTGTTTTCGGCATGTGGATTAAATTGTGGACTATGTCCCCGTTATCATACAGATGGAATATCTAAGTGTCCCGGATGTGCAGGAGAAGATTTTTCATCGAAACATCCTACCTGTGGTATTTTATCTTGTAGCCAACGACATGGAATTGAATATTGCTATCTGTGTGATGAATATCCCTGCAAGAAATTTGAAGGCGGTGACAATTCAGACTCCTTTATTACTTATAAGAATCAATTAACGGATTTTAATAAGGCTAAAAACATTGGATTAGCAGCTTATGAGGCTGAACTGAACATCAAAGTCGAATTACTGAAAGGCATGTTAATGGATTATAATGATGGGCGACGAAAGAGCTTTTTTTGTACCGCCGTTAATCTGTTAGACCTACAAGACTTAAAGAGTGTTATCGAGCAAACTAAAGATGCAATAAAACCCGATGATACATTAAAAGAAAAGTCCGCAACAGTAGTGCGACTATTGCAAACTATGGCGGAGAAGCGAGAGATCTCATTACAATTGCGCAAAAAGCCCAAGTCTTAGCAAAGCAAAGTCAGGTTGCTTGGGTAAATCACTATGAGTTAGACTTGTTTGACTTCGCCCCGGCAGGAGATTCCACTTGTGGAAAAGCTAAAGGCAGTCATTATATAGGGTAGCGCATGCATAAAGACATATATTATTTTCTATCCCACTCATTAATAATCACATTCCCCTCATAGTGCCCTTTCTCCAGCTGATGGCGGGCTTTGCGGTTTGCTACACTGTCAAAGATGATGGAAAAATCATAATCTTCGGGGTAGAGTTCGTTGGCGGCTATCCGTAATTTCAGTCGCTTATGGTTAATAAGTTTTTTCTTTCCCTTTATCTGCACCCCAATTTCGCCCTTATCGTTGGCGCGGGCGTAGACAATACCGGTTTCCTTTTGGGGATAGACAATTACGCTGTCGCCAAGATTAAACTTCTCGCTGCGAGGCTGCACTTTGGGTTTTTGTTTTTCTTGTTTGACAATCTGCGGTACTTGAGCGGCCTGAGCCGGATCAGGATTCCTATGTTGGATCGCATCCCCGGATTGTAGAGTTGAATTCCCGTAGGCGGCTTCGTGAGCGCGGCGAAGCATATGCTGTTGCATACCCAGCCTTTCGGCAATATACAGCGCGCAACTTTCCCCAGCCTCACCAATTTCGAGTCGGTAGAGCGGCAAAAGACTCTCTTTGTCAAATGCCATGCGGGCATTGACAAGACCGGGCTTATTGGCCGCGTATTCTTTGATTTCCGCGTAATGGGTTGTCACAACAAACAGGCACTTTTTAGCGTTCAGCTCATCTAAGATCGCAATTGCCAGCCCCATTCCTTCGGCCGGGTCAGTTCCGGAGCCCAGTTCGTCGAGAAGGACAAGGGATTCATGATTTGCCTGCCTTAGGATCTCGATAATGCTCTTCATGTGAGCTGAAAAAGTAGACAGATTTTCTGTGATACTCTGTCCGTCGCCAATATCGCACAACACCAGATTGTGCAGGCAAAAAATACTATTTTCATCTGCGGGAACATGCAATCCGCTCTGGGCCATAAGAGATAGGAGCCCTACAGTTTTTAAGGCCACGGTCTTGCCCCCCGTATTTGGGCCGGTAATAACGACGCCATTTATTTTTTTGCCGACTTCAAAATTCAAAGGTACGGCGGTATCGAGATTGAGCAAGGGATGTCTGGCGTTAAGCATACGGATTTCTCTTTCGGTATTTATGCTGACGGACGATGCTTTCATAGATAAACCGAGCTTACCCTTGGCAAAGAGAAAATCCAGGGTTTCCATCGTCTCGATGTTTTGCTTAATAGCCGGAAGATTATCGCAAATAAGAGCCGTCAGGGAGTACAGGATCCGCCTGACTTCGCTGTCTTCTTCAATTTGCAGAGTGGACAGCTCCGCTTGCAGCCTGCCCACAGATACCGGCTCAATAAAGCAGGTCCCACCGGTTTGCGACAGGTCGATAACCGAACCGGCGACAGCGTTCTTGTGTTGACGCTTAACTGGCAAAGTATAGTGTCCGTTTCTTAATGACACAAAACTCTCTGAAAACCAGGTTTTGTTTTTCCTGAGCAGGGCAGCAAGCTTTGCTTTGATCTGCTCAGTCGTGACATCGATTTGGTGTCGAATATCGGCAAGCCGCGCCGACGCCTTATCAGCAACAATACCGTTTCGGATGCAGCGGTCGATCTCATTTGTAAGCTCTGCTAATTTGTTTATTGATTCACCGTACCAGGCGATGTTTGTATCTGTGGACTTAGCTTTCTCCAGGAAAGTTTTCATTCTTCGGCAGGATACAAGGAAGGACGCTGCATGGGCAATCTGTTCAGGCAGCAGCATTGCATTAATGGCTATCAGGTCAATGACCTTCTGCAGATCCGTCATTGAAGGAAGCGGCGGGGTTCCAATTTGTTCAAGAATTCGTTTGGCCTGGGTAGTTTCGTCCAGACGCCGCCCTACTTCGGCCTCATTTAATGTTGGAACGAGTGCAAGACAGCGAGCTTTAGCAATAGCCGACAGGGCATGATCCGCCAGCTGCTGAAGTATCTTATCAAATTCCAGGGTTAGATAATTATTCATTTTGGTATCTCCTCGTCGTGCGCACGTTATGCGTTTCATATATAAAAATAAAGCCCGCAAAAGCCATACTACACCTCTGATAGTGCAGAATGCTTCCTGCGGGCAAAAAATCAACATATAAAAAACTA
>JQID01000035.1 GCA_000770645.1 Desulfosporosinus sp. Tol-M | reverse complement strand
TTTTTGCACCAGAATCAAATATATATTCTGGAGGCAAAAGATAAAAGTGCTCAATTTTTACGGGCTTACCTGCCCCAGGAAGGTTTTCTGAGTCTCGCCTTGTAATGAATTCTTTCTGTTCAGCCTAATCCCCAAAAGGATCTTCCATATACTTTCACCTCACTAAATCTTTTACTACATCATATTCAATCAGAGTAATGTGGGTACTATTAGGGTGAAGTTACCGGGGAGCTGATAAGCATGAAAAAGAAGGCCCCCAAAGGCCTTCCAAATTATGGGGAGAAATAACTATGGGGAAAAATATCTATGATAAGAAAAGCACCCCTGTTGGGATGCTGCTTTTTGATATTTTGTCTTGACATTCCTTATTTAAGAACCTATATCAGTCCCATGCGTCCTTCTATTTCTCGTTCTTCAAAATCAATTTCCTCAAAGGTTAATAGGAGTGCAGATAACCGGACAGCCCCGTATATTAGTATTCTTTATAAGTGGTTGTTTCGACTCGACAGGGTTAAAATAACTATTTTTACATTAGACCCATCTTTCGTGCCGCGTCCCTCAATTCCGGCCGAAAATCAGGGTGAGCTATTGCAATTAATTCCTGAGTCCGTTGTCTAAAGGTTTTACCACGAAGTTGGGCGACGCCATACAACGATACGTGAAATCTTACCATTTTTAGCTGTTGACGGTAGAACTATAAAGGATTTTCCACCTTTAGACTATAAGGCTGCATGGAGAAAAATCCTGTTGTCCTCCAGTTGCACTGAAAGGGACTGGTCCAATGCTTTCAGAATTGCATTGTCCGAGAAAATCAATCTCAAGCGAGCCATTGACAGCTATTAAATTATCGTTTAATCCGGCAATATTCGGATCATTGGTGAAACTTACGGGGTGCATTTCTAACATAGGATTATGATCCATAAACTCATAAAGTTTTTGGGATCCTAGCGATATAGTAGCAACCATCTTACCTGGCATAAAGTTCTTTTTGCGATTTGTGAGAGCCCCTTTCTCATATAAATGCATCAAGGCATCTGTAACCAGTTCGGTGTGCATTCCAAGGTCCTGTTTATCTTCTATCAGCATGAGCACAGAATCGGGAATAGCACCAAGTCCGATTTGCAGAGTTGAACCATCTTTAATAAAGTCTGCTACATATTCGGCAATTGCTTTGTGAACTGGACCTATAGTAGGTAAAGGAATTGTCATTATCGGATCTTGGCTTTCTACTAGTGCGCTAATCTGAGAGATATGGACTTTATTGTCACCATTGGCAAATGGTACATGGGGGTTTACTTCCACAATAACTTCCCTGGCTTTAGCGATTGCTGCCATAGTGTAATCTGGTGATAGACTTACCGAAAAGTAACCGTATTTATCCATGGGAGAGACCATAGTTATAGCCACGTCACAGGCAACATAACCGTCGTTAATCAATTTTGGAATCCCAAAAAAACTACTGGGTATAACGTCTATCCAACCTTCTTTAGCACCTTGTCGGCTTGTAGAGCTAAGAAACCAACTTACGTGTTGAATGTTTTCCACTGTATTAGGATCAAAGTAACCATATTTATGAATAGGATAGGGTTGCCTTACTTTCACATTATGATAATCGCGGCGTTGTTCTGACAACGCAGTTAATATTGTGGGGGGTTCACCGACACCTAAAGGCACACATATGGAATCCCCATCTTCGATTAGTTTGATAGCCTCTTTAGCCTCGCGTTTTTTGTTGTTGTAAAGTTCTTGAACTTGTCTCATCGCTTTTATATTCCTCCTTTTTCATCATCCATTGACAAGCATGAAGAAATCGACTACAAGTTGGAAGCTGGCCGACACTGCTCAACTAAAATGTGGTGAAAAAAACTTCTTGCACTAATAGTTCGTAATAGAGTACCAAATTCCTGCTAGCAAAATCAGAAAAGTGGCACAATAGGACCGGCTTTAATTGGTAGACCAAACTCGTTGGAAAAGGTTGTCCTCTTGGATTAGCTCCATTGCGTTGGGTGAGTGAGCGAAGAAGGTAACCTTGTGCAGATTAAGGCAGGGCTGACCTGCGTCCTTGTCGATGGGGAAGCCTTCCGAAGCGGAAAAGTACAGTGCAACACAGCACAAACCGAAACAGTTTTTGCAATCAGCTCGCAGATTGCTGCGATACTTACCACATTCAGGACACCATGCTCCATTATTTACACTCGATTGATCCATTTTCTATACCTTCCTTATACATTTTTCCTGAATGTGCATAAATAGTATATAGAAGCATCCTAGCTTTACTTTTTGTTCCGAATTACGTAGTGGATCTTAAGCATAGTTTAAGGGGTGTATCCTTTTCGATTTAGGGAAATCAGAGCTGCAACAAGGGCGATGCTCAGTGCTGCGAGCATAACAGTATGATAAGCACCTACAAAAGCAGTGACTTGCTGGAGAGGGGTTGGGTTGTTTACACCTGAGAGTAGTGAAGCTTCTCGGCTTTGAAATAAGGAGACGGAAAAGGCGATGCCGAGAACCATGCCCACATTCCGGACGAGGGCGCTAATTCCACCGGCGACGCCTAATTTTTGAGGAGGTACAGAACTCATGACACTGCTGTTGTTGGGAGATTGGAAAAGGCCGACTCCCAAACCCGTAAGAAAGAGACCCAGTACAACTTGCCAAAATAATGAGGTGGCAGTCAAAGTCGAAAGATAACCAAAGCTTATTCCGGTAACGACCAGGCCACAGGTAGTCAAGAAAATCGGACCAATGCGGTCAGAGGCACGTCCGCTGAGCGGAGCGCTGATCGCCATCGTCAGCGGAAAAACGGTCATTAGTAATCCCACCTGGGCTGGACTATAATTTAAAACA
This sequence comes from Desulfosporosinus sp. Tol-M, assembly GCA_000770645.1. GTDB lineage: Bacteria > Bacillota > Desulfitobacteriia > Desulfitobacteriales > Desulfitobacteriaceae > Desulfosporosinus. The sequence continues at coordinate 56,454 of JQID01000035.1, read as the reverse complement.
TGTTGGAGATAGAAAGGCATGAGCATCACATTGGCAAACATAGCTACGAAGGAGAGAAGACCTGTAATATTCCCTATCAAAAATGGACGGATGCGAAACATTGTCAGATCAATCATGGGATTAGGTACCCGAACCTCGGTATAGAAGAAGCAGGCCAAACTAAGTGTTCCCAGAATTAACCCTCCAAGAATTGGGTAAGAATGCCAACCCCAACTCTGACCGGTGCTGATGGCAAACATAAGACTGATTATACCAAATATAAAGAAGAGAGCGCCTGCAAAATCGAAGGTCTCTTTGTTTTGCAGAAGTTTATCCTGGGGGAGAACGATTCGAGCGGCAAGGTAACCAAAAATTCCGATTGGCAAATTGACAAAAAAAATGGAACGCCAGTTTAAGAGTCCTACTAAAATTCCGCCGAGCGCCGGACCGGTTAGGCTTCCGAGAGCAACTACAGTCCCGATTATTCCTAAGGCTTGTCCTCGCTCTTTAGGAGGGAAGTTCGCAATAATAAGAGCCGCACTGTTAGACATTAGCATAGATGCCCCAATGGCCTGGAGGATACGCATACCAACCAGAACCCAAATATTAGGCGCCAATCCGCACATAATAGAACCGAGGGTAAAGACCAAAAAACCCAAAGAGAAAATCCGCCTACGCCCTAATAGATCAGCTATTCGCCCAAAAACAGGGAGTAAACTGGAGATTGTCAATAAATAAGCGGTAACGACCCATTGTAAGATTGCAAGATCTGCATCTAATTTTCCAGAAATGGTGGGCAGAGCCACATTAAGAATACTGCTATCTAAGGTAGACATGAACGTACCAATGGAAGCTGTCGCCAGAATATACCAGCGGTACCGAGGGGAGCTTTTTAGACTTAATACCAGATTATTACCTGCCAGCTTCACTTGATTTTCGGTCTCCTTCCGATAGCTAAAGATAAATTTAAATATATCATATAACGCATGCGATTGGAATGTTATTCCTTCGGACTGATCATACTAAAGAACAGAAGGAGGGATGTCAATTTATGAGTGACCAAAATACGAAGGAAGACCTTATGCTTAGACCAATCGAACAGCATACAACGGCAGCTTGGGCAAATATCGAGAAGTTGAAGGAAATATCGAATGTGACCATCCCCAGTGAACTTGAAGTGTGGAATGCCAAAGACTGGGTCGACACAAATCAGAAGTGAACTCGCTTACGCTAAAGCTGAACATCGAGGCTTCAGATGGGGACTCTACCCCACCTGAAGTTACGAAGAACCCACCCCCACTTATAGAAGTGGGGGTCTTGAAAACTTGAAAATGTGTAATAAATACGCATAACAAATAAGTTAAGCAGCGGGTGCCCTAGTCGCCCGCTGCTTAACTTACTGATCGAAGTTTACTAATCGAAGTTTATCCAATCGAGAGACTCCCACTCCTACACTAATATTGCATTTCAGTCAAGCGTTTGTAGCTTTGATAGCGTTCCAAGGCATGGTGTTCAGCTACCTTAAACAATTCGTCAGCAATGTCAGGGAAGGTGGAACTTAATTGCGCGTAACGGACTTCACTAAGGATGAAGTCCTTGAATGATCCGGAAGGTTCTTTGGAATCTAAAATGAAAGGATTCTTTCCTTCTTCTTTTAGTAGGGGGTTATGGCGGTAGAGATGCCAATATCCGGCCTCAACTGCTTTCTTTGCTTGCGCCATCGAGGTGCCCATACCGCTCTTAATACCATGGCTGATGCAGGGAGAGTAGGCAATGACCAGAGAGGGTCCTTGATAATTTTCGGCTTCCGTCAGGGCTTTGACCGTTTGATGCATATTAGCTCCCAGAGCAATCTGAGCTACATAGATATAGCCATAGCTCATGGCCATCAGGCCGAGATCCTTTTTGCGGATTTTTTTACCGGCTGCCGCAAATTTGGCAACGGCAGCTGTCGGCGTGGATTTAGAAGACTGGCCGCCTGTATTGGAATAGACTTCTGTGTCAAGAACGAGAATGTTGATATCGTCCCCGGAAGCCAGGACATGGTCTAATCCTCCGTAGCCGATATCATAAGCCCAGCCATCCCCGCCGATCATCCATTGTGACCGTTTAATGAAGTAATCTTTTTTCGCCAGGATCGCTCGGACGAGCGCCTTGTCGGATTCCGGCATAGTCCCTAGGGCAGCGAAAACTTTGGCGGTAGCAGCCTTTGAGGCTTCTCCGTCATCTTTCCCGGCAAGCCATTCATGGAAGGCTACCTTCAGGTTTTCGGGGATGGGGGTCTCTAAAGATTGTTTTACTAAATTCGTCAAATTATCTCGAATTTGTTTAACGCCAAGGTACATCCCATACCCATATTCGGCGTTATCTTCAAACAGCGAACTAGCCCATGCAGGACCCTTGCCCTCGGTATTTATGGTAAATGGAATGGAGGGAGCACTGGCTCCGTAAATAGAAGAGCAACCCGTGGCATTGGCAATCATCATGCGATCACCGAATAATTGAGTAATCAGCTTGATGTACGGTGTTTCTCCACACCCTGGGCAAGCTCCGCTGAATTCAAAGAGCGGACGCCGAAACTGACTGCCTAGGACACTTTTAGGATCCATTAGGCTATTTTTCTCTGTAACGGTGCAGGTAAAATACCAGTTCTCCGCTTGGGCCTTCGTTTGAGGTGCAGCCGGTTGCATGATCAGGGCTTTTTCCGGTGCCGGACAGATATCGGCACAGTTGCCGCATCCCGTACAATCCAGGGGATCAATTTGGATGCGATAGTGAAAGTCTTTGAGACCTTTAGCAAGCGGTTTTTTCGTCCGGAAAGCAGCTGGGGCTTTGGTCAGTTCCTCGTCACTTAGCAGGAAGGGGCGAATAGTGGCGTGCGGACAGATTAAGGAACACTGGTTGCATTGAATGCATTTGTCAATTTGCCACTCCGGGATCAGAACAGCAATCCTCCGCTTTTCATAAGCGGTTGTCCCCATGGGGAAGGTGCCATCCTCACTTCCCAGGAAAGTACTGACGGGGAGATCGTCTCCTTCATTGCGAGCCATGGGACGTTGAATATTCTTGATAAAAGCCGGTTCGTCATCCGCCGGGGTATCCTCTGCTTCGGCAGTAGCCCAGGCCTGAGGTATAGCTACCACTTGTATAGATTTTATGCCGCGATCCACAGCCGCAATATTCATGTCCACAATCTTCTGACCTTTATTACCGTATGTTTTGGCGAGGGACTCTTTTAAGTAGTTTACGGCATCATCAACCGGAATAACATTGGCCAGCTTAAAGAAGGCTGCCTGCATAATCATATTGATCCTGCCGCCCAGACCAATATCGCAGGCAATCTTAACGGCATCGATTATATGGAAATTGATCTTATTTTCGGCGATATATCTTCGCAGCGAAGCGGGAAGCTCCCTGTCCAGTTCTTCCGGTTTCCAAGGGCAGTTCAAGACAAACGTTCCGTTAGGCTTGAGTCCTTTTACTAAATCGTAATTGTAAATAAATGATTTATTATGACAGGCAATGTAGTCCGCCTGAAACACCCAGTAGGTCGATTTTATGGGCTTCTTGCCAAAACGCAAGTGGGAAATAGTCGTGCCACCGGATTTTTTACTGTCATAAGCAAAATAACCTTGGGCATAAAGGGGGGTATTATCGCCGATAATCTTGATCGCTAGTTTGTTAGCCCCCACTGTCCCATCAGAACCTAAGCCATAAAACTTGCAACTGATGGTTCCTTCGGGATTTGTTTTAACCGGCTCTCCTTCAGGAAGGGAGGTATGCGTGACATCATCAGTAATTCCAATCGTAAACCCATCTTTAGGCTGATCTTGTTTGAGATTGTCATAGACCGCCATGATCTGGGCTGGACGGGTATCCTTTGAGCCCAGGCCGTAACGGCCGCCTATTATTTGCGGTTTGATCTCACTTTTCGAGAACATATGAACTACATCTAAACATAAGGGCTCGGCAGGCGCTCCCGGCTCTTTGGTGCGATCGAGGACGGCAATCTTCCTGACTGATTTGGGGAGAACTTGGAAGAAATATTTTTCGGAGAACGGTCGATAGAGGCGGACTTTAATAACCCCAACCTTTTCTCCTTTGGCCATGAGGTAATCAATTGTTTCCTCAATCGTTCCGCAGACAGAGCCCATGGCGACGATAATAAATTCCGCATCCGGGGAACCGTAATAATCAAAGAGATGATATTCTCTGCCCGTAATCCGTTTGATTTCCTGGAGATAGTTTTCCACAATGTCCGGGACTGCTTGATAATAAAGGTTAGCGACTTCCCGGCCTTGAAAATAGATGTCGGGATTTTGGTTAGTCCCGCGGACTACCGGGTGTTCAGGTGATAAAGCGCGGTCACGAAAGGCTTGGATCGCCTGCCAATCGACAATCCCGATAATATCCTGTTCATTGATCACTTCGATCTTCTGAATCTCATGTGAGGTTCGGAATCCATCGAAGAAATGGAGAAAAGGAATCCGGGATTTAATCGTACAAAGATGGGCTGTATAAGCAAAATCATGCGCTTCTTGAACGTTTGAGGAAGCAAGTAGGGCAAAGCCTGTTTGCCGGCAAGCCATAACATCCTGGTGGTCGCCAAAGATAGATAAAGCGTGCGTAGAAATTGCCCGAGCGCTTACGTGAAACACCGCCGGTAAAAGTTCGCCTGCCATTTTATACATATCGGGGATCATTAGGAGCAGACCCTGAGAAGAAGTATAAGTAGTCGAGAGTGCACCCGCTGCCAAAGAACCGTGCAAGGCTCCGGCGGCACCGGCCTCTGACTGTAGTTCGGACACTCTTACCGGTTGACCGAATATATTCTTCATACCATGTGCAGACCACTCGTCGACATCTTCCGCCATCGGAGTAGACGGGGTAATCGGAAAGATCGCGGCCACTTCGGTTAAGGAATAAGAAGCTAAGGCCGCGGCCTGGTTTCCATCCATCGTTTTTATTACTTTAGTCACGGGGACAGTCCTCCTTCATTTGTGGTTACGGTTTGTGTTTTGTACAGCTTTAACCTATTATTTTATTATTGGACGAATATCATTCATTAAAAGGTTATTATCGGACTAACCGGCGAGATTGCCAAAGTTTTAAGGAGGAACAAGCTTTGGGTAAAAAAAATTACTACGCGGTTAAAGAAGGAACTAAGGTAGGGATTTTTAATAACTGGCCGGAATGCCTGGCCTCTGTTAAAGGGTATAAAGGAGCAGTGTATAAAGGGTTTGAAACGAAAGTTGCAGCCCTGGAGTGGTTCAACGGCTGCGTTAGGACTTCTAACGATCTTAACGAAAGCAGCAAGGTGAATGGTCCGCTTGATGCTAAAGGCCCTATTGACTATGAAGTCTATACCGACGGCAGCTATTGCAATGGCAGGTATTCCTATGGTTATGTCTTTATCAAGGATGGCGAGGTCGTTTTTGAAAGCAAAGGGGTTGGGGAAGACCTTGAGGCAGCAAGTATGCGGAATGTCGCCGGCGAACTGGCAGCGGTCCAACATGCTGTGGAAAAAGCCAAAACGCTTAATGCCCGTATTCTGATCTATCACGACTATTCCGGAATTTCTCATTGGGTTAGCGGAGATTGGCAAGCAAAAAATAAGTTTACCAAAGCCTACGTCGCGTTTATGAAAGCGCATCAGGGAATTTACGAATTTAGAAAAGTTATCGGCCACTCAGGAGATCAATTTAACGATTACGTAGATCGCCTGGCCAAAGAAGCTCTGGGAATAAGTACATAGTAACTAGATAAAAAGTTGAATGTCAGAGGTCAGGGCATCGTCTAAATATTCTTTTGCCGTGATGATTTCAACTTCCGGTAACAGTTCGTCTTCTTTAAAGCCCATGACATCAACGGATAATTTACACCCATAAAATTTAACCCCCTTTTTCCTCGCTCCATTGAGAAAGTCTGTCAGAGTGGGGGTTTGGTCATCTTCCATCATCTCACAAAGCATTTGTTTGCCAAGTCCGGCCATGTTCATTCTGGAGAGGGGCAATTCCTCAGGTCCCTTGGGAGTAACCATCCCGAACATTTTTTCATATAAACTTTTGTCCTCGGATGTCCCTTTTTCAGGGTCACGAACGAGCATTAGTCCCCAAAACGCAAAAAACATGGTTACGTCGACCTCCAACTCCCGGGCAGAATTGGCAAGTACCAGAGCGGCTAAAGCTTTATCATATTCTCCGCTAAACATGAGGATGTTCATTTTCTTATTCAATTCACGCACCCCTTCAATGTTTTCTACAAACCTATTGTTCGTAGAAATGGGAATTATATTACACCAAGTTCCTGAAAGTTGTAGGGTGCTTGCTGATTCTTTTAAGAAAGTGGGTTAAAACATTAATTTCACTGAAGTCGTTGTATAAGCCGAAGCTTAATCGAACCATACCTGGGCGGGGAGCATCCGCGTTATTTTTGTAGAAATCCATTTGTTGCGGGGAAATGGATAAAAGCTGCTGAATATAGGGCTGAGCACAAAAACAGCCGCTGCGAACTGCGATGCCCGCCTCTTTGGACAGCATAGCTGCAACCTGATGGTGAGCAATTCCTTGAATATTAAATGGGATAATTCCAATTCTAGGTTCATCTGGGGCGGTATGCGAGTAAAGCGTAATCCCGGGGATTGATTTTAACTTTTGATTGGCATAATTGGTAAGCTCACGCTCATAGTAATCGACGTTTCTCATGTCTATGGCTGTTAAGGTATTAATCGCTGCCACGAGAGCAACAATCCCCATAACGTTGGGGGTTCCCGCCTCTTCTTTATGTGGGGGGTTAGACCACACTACCCAATCATGATTCACGGTTTCTACGGTACCTCCGCCCACAAATTCAGAGATACCCTGTTTAAACGTTTCCTGCGGGCCAATGAGTACTCCTGTGCCAAAGGGGGCGTACATTTTATGAGCCGAAAAAGCAAGATAATCGATATGTTGGAGTGGATTTTTTGGTTTCATATTAACGGCATGGTGAGGGACTAACTGTGCGCCATCAACCAGTATTTTCGCCTGATAGCGGTGGGCCAGTTCAGCTATTTTATGTATCGGGTTAACATATCCGGTAACATTGGAGGCTCCGGTCACGGTTACGAGTTTAACGTTGCCCTTATGTTTTTTTAATTTATACTCTAAATTCTCAAGACTTAATTTTCCATGGGTATCTGTTTGAACATAATCCACATGAAACTTGTTTCTCCACGGGAGATCGTTGGAATGGTGCTCCATCCAGGTCGATAGGATGACACTTTTCTTGTTTCCATGCCAGAGACGATAGGATAATTTGTTAATCGCTTCCGTCGTATTTTTAACAAAAATCACTGTATCGTGGTAAGGTTCGGCATTAACAAATTTTAAGACGACAGATCTTGCCGCTTCAAAGAGCTGGGAAGAAAACTTTGATTTATAACCGGTGCCTCGATGGATAGAAGAATACATAGTTGAAAAGTTATTTATTTCCTCCATAACCGAAACAAAGGGAGGGGTTGAAGCCGCGTTATCGAAGTTTATGGCTGCTGTAAATTGACCGTTCTGCAGAGGAATCTTTGTGTCTGCCCCTACAACCAGATGCCTGTAATTGGACTGCGTCAACTTATAATTCATACAATCACCTCAATCTAAGCAGATATATAAATCAGTATCTGCTCTTCATGCATGATATTTAATTTTCAGGAAAAGGTGACAGTTAATGAAAGGGCAATTTGACCGCCGGGATGACTAATGGTATCATCCTAAATGGATGTTGCTTATTATTGTTTGGTAACATTGAAAGCAGAGGTTGAATCCGGATGGCAAAAATTGAGCTGATCGCCACAGCCGCTTTTGGTTTGGAATCCATTGTGGCTCGTGAGCTAAAAAAACTTGGCTATGATAATTTAGTGGTCGAAAACGGGAGAGTCTCTTTCAGCACTGATGAGCTGGGGATTTGTCGTACAAACCTCTGGTTACGCAGTTCTGATCGTGTTCTTCTTAAAATGGGCTCTTTCAAAGCTCGAACATTCGAAGAGCTTTTTCAACAAACGAAAGCATTGCCCTGGGAGGAGTGGCTTCCCGAGAAAGCGAACTTTCCCGTTCAAGGAAAATCTATTAAATCCCAGTTGTTCAGTGTTTCCGATTGCCAGGCTATTGTAAAAAAAGCGATTGTGGAACGCCTCAAAGCAAGCTATGGTAGAAGCTGGTTTGAAGAGACGGGACCCCGTTATCAGATCGAAGTCGCCCTGCTCAAGGATCTTGTGACCCTGACCTTAGACACGTCCGGCTTAGGTTTACACAAGCGCGGCTATCGGCAGCTTGCCGGACAAGCGCCCTTAAAAGAAACTTTGGCAGCGGCAATGATTCTACTAAGTTACTGGCACAAAGGTCGCGCCTTACTGGACCCTTTTTGCGGGACCGGAACAATTCCCATCGAAGCGGCATTTATTGCCCAGAACCGGGCGCCGGGCCTGAAACGTAGTTTTGCAGCCGAGAAATGGCCCAGAATTCCCAAAGCACTCTGGCAAGAAGCTTGGCAGGAAGCACTCGATCTTTGGAATTGCCACGTACCTTTACATATCTACGGTTCAGATATCGATCCGAAAGCTTTGGCTTTAGCCCGCACACACGCTCTTGAGGCCGGGGTAGAAGATGCAATCCACTTTCAGCGACTAGCGGTGGCCGATGTGCGGTCCAGGTTTAAATACGGGCATATGATTGCCAACCCGCCCTATGGTGAGCGACTTGGGGATGTCACAGAGATTGAAGGACTCTATCTTGAACTTGGAGAAACGTTTAAGCGTTTGCAAAACTGGTCCCTGCATATGCTTACCACTCATCAATTTCCAGAACGCTTCATCGGACGGCGTTGGGACAAAAGCCGAAAGCTTTATAACGGACGAATGGAATGCCATTACTTCCAGTTCTTCGGCCCACGTCCCCCTCGGGAAGCATACCAAAACGCCATTGATCAAGGCTAATATTGACATTTTTGAAACCTCTACCTTGGGAGAATGCATAATTTCCTGGGGTTTTCTTTTGGGACAAAGCCTTCGCCTAACAGCGCGCTACCATGCGCGGATCAAGAAGATTCCCTTCGGCTATTGCGTTTATTTCAGATATCCCCTTAAGCTAAATTATGTACATAATGTATCAGTTGTCGGGCAAAATCCATGCGTGAGTAACGAATTTTGTGCCTTGAGCACAGCGAAAGGAATGATACTTATCATGAGTCAAGTCCCACTAAAACAACGCAACAACTCACTTATCGTAACGGTTTTGGTGGTTGTCGTGATTCTGGGTGTTATGGTCTATCTCGCATGGCCGTATCTTTCAATTCTGAATAATCCAGAGCAGACGAGGAACTTAATTATAGGAGCTGGGGCATGGGGTCCAGTAGTCTATATATTGCTTCAGGTCGCACAAGCCTTTATTGCCCCAATACCCGGACAGGTCATCGGATTCGTTGGCGGATATTTATTTGGAACTTCCTGGGGATTAGTATATACACTCATCGGTGCTGGAATTGGCTTTACGCTGATTTTTGTCCTGACGCGAAAACTAGGGCGACCTTTTGTTGAACTCTTTATTAAAAAAGAATTATTGGAGAAGTTTGACCACTTAACTGAGGATAAAGGAGTATTGGTATTCTTTTTGATTTTTCTTCTGCCGGCTTTTCCGGATGACATGATCTGTTTCATTGCTGGACTTACCAGAATTAAAATTAGCACTCTCGTTCTAATCTCCATAGCGGGACGACTCCCCGGATATGCTATACTTAGTTATACGGGTAGCAGGTTAGTCTATGAAAATATGCATCCTGTTGTAGTTATTGTGTCGGCTTTAATTATGCTATTGATTATTGTTTGGTGGAATCGCCTGTGGCTTCGTGAATTTGTGGAGCATAATAACCGTATTCAATGGGTTAAAGAGCAATGGTCTGGTTCGTGGCTAAAAGTCACCTTGTGGTCTTTTGGAATAATAATTATTGTAATATTTCTGTACAAAGCGCTACTGTGATTCCAATCCAGCAGTAAAAAAGGTTTAATCGGCGGATGAAGGAGATCGGTGTGGAGGAGTTCTACCAGGAGCAGACCAGACTGCCAAGGTATTGAGTATGCAATGAGGACTTAGCAGGGGGAATATTAATTATGTCACAATTGCACCTTGGAGAAATCATCATTGATGTTGAACAAAAGAACATTAAAAATATCGTAGTTCATGAAATGGTTCATCTTCTGGTCAGAAAGCATAATGCAGTATTTAGGGCATACATGAATGAATATTTGCCAAAGTGGCGCTGCTGTAAAGATGAGCTTAACAGATAAGTGGTAAAACATGAAGACTGGAATTATTAGATAAAGGAAACCCGTTAGTCCCCTACAACATTGAACATGATAACGTGGAATAATTTGTTGATGGATGCCCACTTGCGATATGTTATACTAAAATAAAGCCTGGATTATTTGAAATCAAGAAGTTCGTGCGGATAGGAGGAAAACTTTATGTCACTAAAAAATGGAAACGACTATATAGAAAGTCTTAGAGGACTAAAACTTAATGTCTATGCCTTTGGCGAGAGAATTGAAAACATCGTTGATTATCCGCTTTTTCGTCCTCATATTAATTCCGCAGCTATAACTTATGAATTGGCTCATGATGCGAGTACTGAAGATCTCGTAACAGCGACTTCCCATATCACGGGGAAAAAAATAAGCCGGTTTACGCACATCCATCAAAGCACTGAGGACTTACTGAAGAAAGTCAAAATGCTGCGCATGATAGCGAACCGGACAGGAACTTGCTACCAACGTTGTGTCGGTTTTGATGCCTTGAATGCAACATATAGCGTATCTTATGAAATAGATCAAGCGTTAGGGACGAATTATCATGAAAGATTCCGCAGTTATCTGGAATATATCCAGGAAAATGACTTAATGGTGGCGGGTGCGATGACCGATCCTAAAGGAGACCGGGGCTTAATACCCAGTCGGCAGAAAGATCCGGATCTGTTTGTCCATATCGTCGAAAAGAATGACAAAGGAATTGTTATTCGCGGGGCGAAAGCTCATCAAACGGGAATTATTAACTCTCACGAAATGCTAATCATGCCAACCGTGGCTATGACGGAAAATGACAAAGCATACGCCGTAGTCTGCGCAATCCCTTCAGATGCTTCTGGAGTTCTGCATATTTTTGGACGACAAACTAATGACCAACGGCGACTCGAAGGAGAAATTGATCAAGGAAATGCTCTGTATGGAATTGTCGGCGGAGAGGCATTGACTATACTGAATGATGTCTTTGTTCCATGGGAGCGAGTGTTTATGTGTGAAGAGTATCAATTTGCGGGTTTACTCGTTGAAAGATTTGCTTCTTTACATCGTTCCAACTATGGTGGCTGTAAAGGCGGAGTAAGTGATGTCATCATAGGAGCTGCCGCAGCGATTGCCGAGTATAACGGGGCAGCAAAGGCCTCTCATGTCCGGGATAAAATCGTAGAAATGGTGCACCTTACTGAAACTCTTTACAGTGGGTCTCTGGCTTGTTCCTGCGAAGGTGTACCGACTCCGTCCGGTGCCTATCTGGTGGATCCCATGCTTGCAAATACTGTAAAGCAAAATGTTACACGTTATATTTATGAAATCTGCCGCTTGGCCCATGATATAGCGGGTGGTTTTATGGCCACATTGCCCTCCGAAAAAGACCTGAAACATCCGGAAATAGGACCCTATATTGAAAAATACTTAAAAGGTGTTGACTCAGTGCCAACTATCGATCGAATTCGCATGGCCAGACTTATCGAAAACATGACGGGCGGGACAGCCCTCGTCGAAAGTATGCATGGAGCCGGTTCACCCCAAGCTCAAAGAGTTATGATTCTGCGCCAAGCCAATTTGGATAGGAAAAAGAGCCTGGCTCAAAAACTTGCCGGAATCCAAGTCAGCTCCAACTCGATGGTCCATGATTAACAATCTCTTCCGCAATATTTGTACAATAGTCTCCAATGCGCTCCAGAAAGTATCGTGAAACACATTTTGGAAGAGATAGGTGGTACAATTAGTGTAACTTCTCAGCTAGGAGTGGGGACTATTTTACATGTGATTTGCCATGAGCTAAATCGTAGTTCGCAGTTCTTAAATTGTGCAGAGGTGCGTCCCCGAGCGAAGCAAGTATAATTAAATTAAATAAATACAAGCATGGCAATTGCCATGCTTGTATTTATTGTTTATTGAACGGAAACCTGAGGCTCGCCCTTAAATGATCTAACGTCTCGAATTGCCCTTTGCACTTCTTCATCAAGTCCTTTAATGGCAATAGTAACCGCACCTTCCGAGCCATCGACCCCACCTGCAGCAATGCATCGCGCTTGGACATCGTAGAGTGTTTCCAGGGCAGTAATTTCCGTAACAACGGTAGCGCCAAGCATAGGAATGAGACCAACTTTATGGCCAAAGGATTCGTCAACGGGGGATTTAGTCATAAATTCAACAGCTGCTCGAACATCGGGAATCATTTTCTCAAGACCGATCGGAACAATCAGTTCAATCCCTCGGGCATAAAGGATCCCTTGAGCCGCCCCGATAGTACCTCCCGTGGAATCTGAAACCATTACAGCAGCTAAACCGGTGTGGTCTACGGCGTTGCCGCCTTTAATGAAGATATCCCCAACCTGTAATTTGGGCAAATATTCTTTCCAGGAGATCTCCAGGGCTTGTCCCTTGGCAAGAACATAAGGAAATGTTTTCTTAGAAGACTGACTGATTCCCAGCTCTCCCTTGGTGACGATGCCCACGGTATAGCCGGTTTTGTCCTCAATCCGGACTCCAAGTAACTCTTCCGCCACAAAGGCATTCGAAGTACTGCCTGCCACAATAATCGTATATTTTGCCAAAGCGTTCAGAACGCTGGGCAGGGCCTTGACCCCTTTGGCAATAAGTCGTTTTGATTCACTGGATGTTAACGTAAGTAAAGCTTTCATAGGTTTCCTCCTAAATATTCTTCCGATGGCAGTCAGTCACGACCGAATACCCCAAGCACGCTTACGCTTTATTTTATCCGAAAACCGGAAGAGGTTAAAGCATTTAAATATTTATTTACATCTATTCATTAGAAGCATACGAGATTAACTGGGACAATTAACCTAAACAGGCATATACTACCAATAGAAGGCGGTGGACTTGTCGGGCGTGGGCACCAAATCATTACTACTATTGCTTACAAACGATAGATAAAACGTGCCTTGTTCATGTGCAACTTAAAAAAGCAGTTGCACGGTTATTATTTGAGAGAAAGGAAGAAGCAGTTATATGGAAAGACAAATAGGTTATTCCTGCGTGCGGATACCATCCGTTCCGATTCCCCCTGGCACTAGATTAACTCCTTGTATGACCGCGCAAGCTTCGTGCACGACAGTGCAAAACCCATGTGAGAAGAAGGTACCACCGGTTACACCGAATCCTGTTGTGCCGGTCTCTGCGGCATTGGCAACGTGCACTCCTTTAGCAGTTACGCAAACGGGTAATAGTGTATTTGTGACAGTTTCGATTCCGGCGGAAGCGATAATTACTTTACCAAGACATGCCCTGGAAATTAAAAAATTAAAAAAAATCTTAAGATAACCCAGTGCAGGTTTTTTAACGCTCCTGCCCCCATTATAGTTGGTGCGCCACAAGATACTCCCAAGCTGTTCCTGGGAGGTTTCGTACGCAAGGATATTCAATATTCGAGAGTAAAGAATCAAACGGCAACTACAGTGGATGGTGTGATTAGGGATTTTGTCGTCGATATCCCCATTTCGTGTGTAGTTGATCTTGGTACTTCCCTTGCCGTACCGGCTCTCCAATTCGACCGACAACAAGAATATGAGTATTTAAAAACGCTGCCGCTTCCTTCCGGGTTCTCGGCAAAAGATAAGCTGATGATGGGTGATCTGTCGGAGCATAATGTCATTAGCAATAAATTCCTTAATGTGCTGCCCACTTGTCAGCTCATCTATAGCCAAATCAACGAAATGGATGATGCTCTTGACCGTGTACCATTGGCAGGAGGGCCTTTCGAAGAAGGCGTTTTCAAGACCATACAAGAGAAGATGGTCGTTATTGTTCAAGTGATGCTTACTTTTCAAGCGCTTGCTATTCCCTGATCTTGCTTTTGAAATGAAACCTTCAAACGTCATTTCGGAAATATTTTGAAGCAGCAACTAAGTAAGCTGCTAAATGGCAAAGGCCTTGGAGAGAAATCCTCTTCAAGGCCTTTGCTAAGTTTGCTTCTGCCATAAGGTTGAAAGATAAAAAAACACTACAGGAGATTATTTTGGTAAATCACCAACTTGAGCAACCCCTCCGGTGTAAAATACTTTCCACTGGGAGTCCACTTTTATTAGGTTAAAGAAGAAATAATCATTATTTGTAGTACTGTACCACAACATAATATGTTCCGGTCCGTCTTGTTTTATTTCTGCGGGTTTATCATTTAAACGAATGGTGGCGTATTCCGTAATGACAGTCCTCGTTCGGCTGATAAAGTCGACATAATACTCAAAAGATTTCCAAAAAGTCTGATAAGCGGGTGACATATAATTCCAAGCCTCACTATATGAGCTGCTCCTCTGGGCATCATAAAATCTTAGGGCTACTTCTTCCGGTTCGAGGGATTGATGGACAAAATTAGACTGTTTTTGACCAAGTTGAATTGGGCCGGGCGCAGAGCATCCTACCAGCCCGATGATCAACAAAGCCACCATGAAAACTCTTTTCACACAGATACCCCTTTTCACACAGATACCTCTTTTCACACAGATACCTCCTCGGATCAATCAGTAACAACTAATTATATGTGCTTGATTTCAGCAGAGACCATCGCTTCTCAACTATTCTTCCGGTTATGATCCTCCCAATACTTTAAAATGCACCTTCTTGATTGCCACCCATTTTATTTTAGGATATACTTTATACACCTATACCTTACCAATGATCCAAGGTGTTTTAAAGAAGAGGGAGAGAAGAGAATTGAAAAAAGTCGGAATTGTGATGGATTCTACAGGATATTTATCAAATGATATCCTGGAGCAGTTTCAAATTCGAGTCGTACCTCTGATTGTTAATATTGGGAACGAAGTATTTTTTGAAACCGAACTATCCAGTGCTCTTTATTTTGAAAAGTTAAGTCATATCTCCGGTTTATCGACAACCTCTCAACCTTCCGTTGGCGCATTTTCGGAAACCTATCAAGCTATGTTTTCGGAAGGCTTCGAGGATATTGTCAGTATTCATATCTCTTCAGGCATTAGCGGGACGCTTCTTTCAGCCCAGATGGCAAAAGACTTAGCTTCCAGTCCAAATATTCACCTCTTTGATTCCAGGTCCACTGCGCTGGGTCTAGGTGTACTGGCTTGGGCTGCGGCAGAATGGGCGGACCAAGGTTGGAGTGCTTTACAAATTATGGCACAGCTGCACAACTTAAAACAACAGACAGAGCTTTATTTTGTAGTTAATACGCTTGAAAACTTACGAAAAGGTGGACGAATCGGTGGAGCCGCCGCCCTGGTCGGGAGTTTACTTAATATAAAACCGATTCTATACTTTAATCAACAGGCCCAAATTGATGTTTTTGATAAAGTTCGCTCGCGTTCCCGGGCATGGCAGCGTGTGCTTGACGAATTAAACCGTGCCTTATCTTCGGGAAAACGTTACCGTATTTGTCTTATGCATGTCAATATACCGGAAGAAGGAGAAACCCTACTCAACGAACTAAAGGTTTGTTATCCGGAACATGAGGTTCGTTTGTTTGAACTTGGAGCCGTTATTGCAACTCATGTCGGACATGGAGCTTATGGCCTTGCGTTTCACCCCTGGCCTTTCCAAGCTATGTAGACTGGATTTACGAATCTATACACAAAAAGGAGCAGAGGTCCAGTGAAAATTGCAATTTCTGGCAAGGGCGGCGTCGGAAAAACCACTTTTGCCGCCAATTTAGCCCGTTGGTTAGCGCAAAAGGGAATCTCTGTTTTGGCGGTTGACGCGGATCCGGATGCCAACCTTGGAACAGTGCTGGGCATATCCGATGATCTGCTTGCGGATTTAAAACCGATTGTCGAGATGAAAGAATTGATTGAAGAGCGCATGGGGGGCAGGGGAACCTATTATCCTCTCAACCCCAAGGTTGATGATATCTTAGATAACTATTGCGTCTCCTTAGGACCCCTTCGGTTTTTCCGGATGGGGAACATCAAAGGGGGAGGAACCTCCTGTTATTGCAAAGAAAACAGCTTTCTCCAAGCTTTGGTCAATTCCCTGATCCTGGGGGAACAAGATACGGTCATAGTGGACATGGGCGCAGGGATAGAACAATTCACGCGGGGTACGGCACAAGGCGTCGATGTCCTGGTCATTGTTACTGAAGCGACGAAAGTCAGTGTCCAAACCGTAAAAGCAATACAGAAACTGGCTCTTGATTTGGGTATCCCACGGGTTGTCGTTGTCGGGAATAAAGTACGCCATCTCCAGGATGAAGATTTTCTGCGCGAGCGTTTTTCTCCGGAACAGCTGATTGGCAGCATCCCTTACTGCGACGAACTGTTGGAAATGTCTATCAATACAGGTAGTGACCAATTGCCTGGAGGATCACTGGGGGTTCAACTCACGACAATTTTCCAAAGGATTGAAAATGAGGGAGAAGAGGAGGGTGGAAGATGCCCAGATATCGGGACTTGACCCATACTGCCCAGCCGTCGTCGGCGCCGCGAGTCGTCGAGCCCAAGAGTTCCCTGCGGACGACAGATCCCGGTGTCCTGCAAATGCTGACCATGATTCAGGATCGGAAAACCGAGACGGTTTATGACCGCGTAGTTGCCCAACAACCGCAGTGTACTTTTGGCTATAACGGGATATGCTGCCGCATTTGTATTGCCGGCCCCTGCCGAATTAAAAAGGAAGATGGTCCCGGGAGTCGTGGCATCTGCGGCGCATCCGCCTACACAATTGTTTCCCGCAACCTGGTCAGATATATTGCCGGAGGGACTGCCTCCCACTCCGAGCATGCCCGTCAGCTCCTGCATGCCGCTCATGCTTTGGTTGAAGGGCGGGCCCCGGATTATGAGCTTAAATCACCGGCCAAGCTTTTAAAATTAGCTGAGAAATTAGGGCTCGGCACTCTGGGCCGCGAGGACAAGGAAATCCTTCAAGACGTAGTGGAGCTGGGGTATGCAGATTTTGGCCGCTATCAGGATCGGCCGCTGGCCTTCCTGGACAGCTTCATTACCGAAGGACGCCGCCGGAAATTCCAACACACCAATATCATGCCGCGCGCCATTGATGGTGCGGTCACGGAAATTATAGCGCAAACAGCTATGGGCGTGGACGCTGATCCGGTAAATATTATTTTTGGGGGACTGAAAACTGCCCTCGCCGACTTAGCCGGCTCATATATCGGCACAACTCTGAGTGATGTAATGTTCGGAATTCCCGAACCCATCGTCTCCGAGGCCAATCTCGGGGTGATTAATCCCAAAATGGTGAACATTGCCGTCCACGGACATAATCCGGTGTTAAGTGAAATAGTTGTTGCAGCGGCCCGGGCGAGGCAAGATGACGCCCGGAAGGTTGGCGCCGAGGGAATCAATATTGTCGGGATTTGCTGTACGGGTAATGAACTGCTCATGCGGGAGGGGGTCTATCTGGCGACCTCTTCCGCTTCGCAGGAAATGGCTATCCTGACGGGCGCCTTGGATGCCATGGTAGTCGATATTCAATGTATCTATCCCTCCGTGCAAACTATTGCCGAATGTTACCATACGAAGGTTGTAACGACAGAATTGATAATGAAGATCCCGGGAGCCCAACATATCGCCTTTAATCCGGCAACTGCTCTGCACGATGCGCAAAAGCTGATCAGCATAGCTCTTGAGGCCTACAGGCAGCGGGATCCCAGGAAAATCTCCATTCCCCCGGAGCGTCACAAGCTTGTGGCAGGTTTCAGTCTGGAAGCGCTCAGGGCCATTTTCGCCAATCTTTGTCCCGAGCGTCCAATATCTGTGCTGACTGAGGCCATCCTCAGCGGTCAGCTCAAAGGGGTTGCCCTGATGGCCGGCTGCAACAACCTCAAACGACTACAAGATGAATCCCATGTTAATATTCTCAAAGAGCTTGTGAAAAATGACGTATTTGTCATTGCCACCGGCTGCTCCGCCGGGGCTTATGCTAAATTTGGTCTGATGTCCCCCTTGGCCGTGGACGCATATGCCGGGGCAGGACTAAAATCATTTCTAAATACGCTTGAAGGAGCAAACCCCCAATTGTCAACCGGGCTACCGTTGGTATTCCACGTCGGGGCCTGTGTTGATAATAGCCGCGGTATGGATTTGGCAATCGCCATGGCCAATGAACTGGGTGTAGATATTCCTAAAGTTCCTTTCGTCGTGTCTGCTCCGGAGGCTATGCATGAAAAAGCAATCGCCATCGGTACTTGGGCGGTCACTATGGGCCTGCCTGTCCATGTTGGCTCGTTGCCCCCTGTGGAGGGAAGTGACCTTGTCTATGGCCTGACTACGCAAATCGCACATGATGTCTTTGGCGGAAATTTTATTTTTGAAGTTGAGCCTTTAATCGGCGCCGCAAAACTCCTGGATGCCCTGGAGTATAGGACTTGGAAACTGAACATTCATCAAATGACAGCAGAAAAACATAGTACAAAGGTTGCCCAAGGCTGGTAAGACTGGTAAGAAAGGAGGGGAGATTATGTCCATGGAGCAAATTTACGAAAGCTCTGTTAAGGACCCCGCTAAGCAACCGAAAAAACTGTTGCGTAAGGCCTACGCCGGCACCATTATTGCCCTGACATATACAGAAATCCTCCTGAATCGGGCAATCAAAGACTTTGGTCCCGACCAAAGCATCGGTTATCCGGATACAGCTTACTATCTCCCGGTCATTACCTGTCTTTCAGGCGAAATGGTGACTCAGTTGGGAGAACTTGTTCCTATTTTGAACCGGATGCGTAATCAGGTTCGCTCAGAACTTACTTTTGACAATGCAAGGCTTTGGGGAGAATCCGTTCTTTATGCCGCCGAAATCATTGAAGCGCTGCATTATCTGCGCGGAGACGAACCCAAAGTTAAACCATGGACTGGATTTTTAGGTGACCCTATTTTACGGAAACATGGGATTAAGATGGTCGACTGGACGATTCCGGGAGTCGCTGTTATTCTGGGACGGGCCCAAGACGCAGCGGCGGCTAAGAAGATTGTCGATAATTTAATGGGCAAAGGGTTTATGATCTTTCTTTGCGATGAGGTTATTGAGCAGTTACTGGAAGAGAACGTCAAAATTGGCGAAGACTACATCGCTTTTCCTCTCGGGAACTTTACGCAGGTTATTCACGCCGTGAACTATGCCTTCCGGGCGGGCCTGACTTTCGGCGGTATTCCTGCCGGAGAACGTGAAAATCATCGGGACTATCAACGTCGCCGCGTGCGGGCTTTCGTTCTGCAGCTGGGAGAATTGGATGATGTCAAGGTTGCCGCTGAAATGGGCGCCATCTTTATGGGCTTTCCGGTTTTAACGGACCAGCCGCTGAGTGAGGATATGCAAATCCCGGATTGGTATATTTCTGAGCCTGATTATGATAAAATTGTTCCCTTGGCTTTGGAAATACGCGGGATAAAATTGACAAACCTCGAAATTCCTATTCCGGTAAACTTCGGTCCGGCTTTTGAGGGCGAAGCGATCCGCAAAGCGGACACCTACGTGGAATTTGGCGGCGGCTGGACTCCGGCTTTTGAACTCGTTCAGATGGTCGGCCCGGAGCAAATAGTTGACGGTCAGGTCACGGTTATTGGACCGGAAATCGATAGCGTTCCGGAGGGGGCCAAACTTCCCCTGGGCATTAAGATTGACATTTTTGGCCGCAAGATGCAGGTGGATTTTGAAGGCGTTTTAGAACGTCGCATTCATTACTTTGCCAATTATGGGGAAGGTGTTTGGCATGTGGCCCAAAGGGATTTGTGCTGGGTACGGATTTCCAAAGATGCCAGGGCAAAAGGTTTCTTAATTCGGCACTTAGGGGAACTTCTGTTGGCGAAGTTAAAGCAGGAATTTCCGGCAATCGTGGACCGTGTGCAAGTTACTCTTCTGACAGACCAAACAGCCGTTGAAGAAGGCCTTGTTCAAGCCCGCGAGCGCTACCGGGCGCGCGACGATCGGATGAGGAGCTTGACAGATGAGTCTGTGCAGGACTTTTACTCTTGTTTGCTTTGTCAGTCCTTTGCCCCCAACCATGTCTGTATTGTCACTCCGGAACGGGTGGGCTTGTGTGGCGCCGTAAGCTGGTTGGACGCCAAAGCATCTTACGAAATCACCCCAAACGGACCAAACCAACTCATCCCTAAAGGGCCGGCACTTGATGAGCTGAAAGGTATGTGGCAAAATACAAATGATTATTTATATAAAGCTTCCAATAACACCTTAGAAGAGGTTAATCTTTATACCTTAATGGACAAACCACTGACCTCGTGCGGCTGCTTCGAGGCCATCATGGCCATCGTTCCTGAAGCCAATGGTCTCATGCTCACTACCCGTGAACACACCGGCATGACCCCTAGTGGGATGACCTTCTCCACGCTGGCCGGAATTTGCGGCGGCGGAATACAAACCCCGGGTTTTATGGGAATCGGCAGATCGTACCTCCTCAGTAAGAAATTCATCTCTGCGGATGGCGGAATTGCCCGTATTGTCTGGATGCCCAAAGAATTGAAGGAATTCATCCGCGATGACTTTGTTCAACGCTCCGTCGACGAGGGGTTAGGTGCGGATTTTATAGATAAGATTGCTGACGAATCCGTCGGCACCACGGTAGAGGAAATCGTACCATTCCTTGAGGAAAATGGACATCCTTGCTTTGCGCTTGAATCACTAATCTAAATTATCCCCAAGAGGTCCAGGCTTTGATATAAATTAGAAAGGGGTTGCAAAATGGCTCTCACTGGTTTAGATATTTACAAACAACTACCAAAGAAGAACTGCAAGGAATGCGGCGTACCAACTTGCTTAGCCTTTGCCATGGCTTTGGCCTCCGGCAAAGCGGCGTTGGACGCTTGCCCTTATGTTACCGAAGCTGCGCGTGAGGCTTTGAATTCTGCTTCAGCTCCTCCAATCAAAGCCGTCAAGTTTGGAAAAGATTCTGTTCTTGGAGATGAAACAGTCCTGTTCCGGCATGATAAGACGTTTTATCACCCCACTACGTTGCTTATCCATGTGTCGGATACTTTAAGCGACGACGAATTGAGGGTAAAACTCCAGGAGATCAAAAACTTAGAGTTTGAACGTGTCGGATTGCACTACAGCATTGATGGCGTAGCAGTTGTCAATGATTCAGGCGATGCTCGGCGCTTTGCCCAAGTTGCCGCCGAAATGGCTGAAAGTACGGATAAATCCCTGGTTTTACTGAGTGAAGATCCCCAAGCGGTCAAAGCGGCCCTGGTTCAGTTGGTATCCCGTAAGCCGCTGATTGGGGCAGCAACGGCCGCGAACTATGAAGCAATGGTTAACCTTGCCAAAGAAAACTCCGTACCTGTAATTATTAGGGCGGAAGGTCTCGATGCCCTCAACGATCTCGTGGAGAAGGCCCAAGCCTTGGGTTATAAGGAGTTTGTCCTGGATCCAGGTTCGAGAACACCGGTGGAAACGTTGGCAAATTTGACCCATCTGCGTCGTTTGGCCATCAAGAAGAAATTCAGACCATTTGGTTATCCGGTCATTGCCTTTACCGGCAAGTCTGAACCGCTGGAAGAAATCATGGAGGCCAGTATTTATGTTGCCAAATACGCCAGTGCAGTTGTTTTGAAAACCAGTTCTCAAGCCCACCTTCTTCCTTTAATGACTTTAAGGCAAAATATCTATACTGATCCTCAGAAACCAATTCAAGTTGAGCCGAGCTTACATTCCGTAGGAAATGTCAACGAAAATTCTCCCTTGTACATTACGACGAACTTCTCCTTAACATACTACAGTGTGGAAGGGGAAGTGGAAACCTCCAAAATCCCCAGCTATATTCTCCCTATTGATACCGATGGAACCTCGGTACTCACTGCTTATGCCGCCGGAAAGTTTGAACCGGAGAAAATCACCGAAGCGATGCTTGCTTGTGGCATTGCCGATAAAGTAAAACATCGCACCGTGATCATTCCGGGCTATGTTGCTGTGATCTCGGGCAAACTTGCGGTATTATCCGGCTGGAAGGTTGTCGTCGGCCCACGGGAATCCAGTGGAATTGTTTCCTTCTCCAAGACCTTATCCCTATCTTAAGTCATAAAATAACCACAAATGTTTAATAAGCCAACTGTCTTGGCAGTGATGAAGTGAAACCTTCAGGCCACAAACGCGACGTCGCCGGAAGAATGAAGATATTTATTAATAGGCTAGACCCCTTGCCGCTTGTCGGCGCGATCAAATAATAATAATAGGTTATTTTCCAGAGTGGAAAGGAGTGGAGTACATGTCTGTCACCTTAGTGAAAGAAAGATATGCCAGCAAAGTTGGCGAGGTAGTGCTCGGAGCAACGCCGGAACAAGGAGGAACGAGAACTGCTACCGTGACCGTTGGGGGAGATAGCGCCTTACCTTTTCTCCACTTTGAAGGTCAAATGCCTAACCGTCCGGTAATCGCCATGGAGGTAACCGATATTGTGCCCGCATGGCAGGAGCTGATTACGCGGCAAATTGGAGATGTCCTCAATGACCCTGCGGCCTGGGCTAAAAAATGTGTAGACGAGTTTGGCGCGGATCTTATTTTCCTGAAATTTGATGGCGCTGATCCGGAAGGTGAAAATCGCTCACCCGAGGATTGTGCCCGGATTGTTCGGGAAGTCCTGGCTGCCGTCGGCGTTCCGCTCATTGTCGAAGGGTGTGACGATCCGGCCAAAAACAATGAGGTAATGACGGCTATTGCCGAAGCTGCCGCAGGCGAAAACCTGTTGATCGGTTTTGCGGAACAGGATAACTACAAGTCCATAGTGGCTGCAGCGATGGTTCATAAACATACTTTGATTGCGCGCTCCCCCCTGGATATTAACATCTGTAAACAGCTTAATATTTTAATCAATGAAATGGGCTTACCTTTAAACAAAATTATTATTGATCCAACTGTTGCGGGGCTCGGATTCGGTATCGAGTATGTATATTCTATTATGGAGCGAGCTCGCCTTGGAGCCTTGGCCAATGACAAAATGCTCTCCATGCCCATGATTTGTAACATTGGCTCTGAGGCGAATCGCTGCAAAGAGGCTTATGTATCTGCGGAGGAGTATCCCGGGTGGGGAGATCTCGCCGACCGCAGCGTGCTTTGGGAAGCAGTAACCGCTTCCGGTGTCCTCCAAGTCGGAGCCAGTATTCTTGTTATGCGCAACCCGGCAGCAGTACGGCTAGTCCGGAAAAACATTGCCGATTTGATGAGCGAGTGAGACATACTATTGTGGTGGGTGGTACAGCAGTGATTGGTACAGATGTAGAGGCTTTATTACCCAGAGTAACCCGTTATGGAATTATCTTGATATCAATTTTAAAGAATCCTTTGATATTGTAACGCTCATATTTTTTGATTTTTGTGCATTAAACACAGATGAACTAAACATACTGCTTGCAAAAATACACACGTCTCTTAAAGATAATGGATTTTTCATATTGGATATTGTTTCGGAAAACAAGGGAACGGCGATATCAACTAATATTTCCGTATGTGAAGAGGGATTCTGGAGCGGGGCTATTGTTTGGGTAATATTAGTATCAATCAACTCAACACAGGGCACTATTAATGCCCACTGGACACAAGGCGCATCTACAATAATTGCAAGTCTGCTAGCATTTGTCGTTTATGGAATAACAGTAACTTACACCATTAAAAATTATAGAGAACTAGGTGTTAAGGCTTAATGCAATTGTCAAGAAAAGAATGGTTCAACCACCTTTGATAGTCAGCAAGCCGTACTATTAGAAAACAATAAACACCAAATAAATAACATTTCACAGGGGCACCCTACGATTAAATTTCGTAGAGTGCCTTGCCCGTTTTCAGTCTTATTATTCTACATCTACCGTCGCGCCGGATTTGAATCCACTGTAAATTTGTCTTCGTAGACGGTAATCTTTTCGCTCCATTTTTTTGACGTTCGCAAAAAAGGAATTTTCATGCAGGAAATGAAGGATGGTACGCAGGAAATAATTGCGTGAATTAAGCACGTATGTCCGGGAATAAAATCATAAACTGTGCTATAATTAAACTATCGGATCTCCTTCCTCAATGACCTCGCATAAAGGTGAGTAAGTTGAATAGCTTTTGTGTTCTGTTGGTCAAAGGAAGTAGACTTGCATTGAATGAAAAAAGCGTGTGCAGTGAACTCAAATGTGGGTTTGCAGAAATGAAAGGGGATTGAAACCTATGGGTATGTTTAGCAAAGTGAAAGATCTATTTCAAGCGAATATTATGGATTTGGTGAACAAGTCGGAAGATCCTGAGAAAATGTTAAATCTTTATGTAGACCGGGCAATAGAAGAGGTTCGCAACTTTCATATTCAAGTTAACCGTGCCGTAGCGGATAAGATTCAACTTGAGGAGAACATTGAGGGTTTAAATAAGGAAATTGAACTGCGCACTGGTCAGGCAGCGCTAGCCGTACAACAGGGCAAGGATGACTTAGCCCGGGCTGCTTTGACTTATAAAAAACAGGCAGAAGCCAGCAAAATAGATTATGAGTCTCAACTTGTTGACCAGGCTAAAGTAGTGGAAGACCTTCAGGAGAACCTCCGCGTTCTTACGGAGAAATTAGAAAAGGCAAAGACGGAACGCAATAACCTTGTCATGCGCCAACGTCGTGCGCAAACCATGAAAAGAGCTAATGAAGCAATATCTGGGCTCTCCACCCATGATCCTTTGGCAGATATTGATCGGATGAAAGACCGGGTTCAACGTACGGAGGCGGAAGCCAAGGCTTCCCGCACAATGGTGAACACCAACACGATTGAGGATCAATTTGCGGAATTGGAAAAGAGTAAAGCGGATTCGGAAGTCGAAGATGAATTGGCTAAGCTTAAAGCAGGGTTTAAGAAAGAGCCGGAAAAGGAATAAACCAAATATACACCATTGGGTGGTTATAGACGCAAATCGTACAAGGAAATGGTAAGGATAAGGTGATTGGCATGAACTCGCGGACAAAACGAATAGGGGTTACCATTACAACTATCATGCTCATCGCGAGCCAGGCTTCACTTACCTTGGCACGTGGGGGCGGGGGAGTGGGCGGAAGTCTGGGAAAAAGTTCGAGCGGGTCTTTCTCAGGGGGTGGCCTTTCCGGAGGTGGTCTTTCCGGAGGTGGGGGACTCGGTGGGTTCTTCCCCTTCCCATTCTTTTTCTTCGGGGGTACTTCCGGAGGATCCGGGGGATTTTTCAGTTTAATCTTCTTAATGGTTATCTTCTACCTCATTTATAAAGCATGGCGCACCTTCAGTAGCGGGGGTCGAAGAAGGAAGATGAGGGGTCGTGGTTTTGGCGATGGAGATTTGAATGACTATTCCGGCGAGAACCCAATGGATTTAACCGGCCGACCGATTACGAATGCAGAAAGTCTTCAGCGCTTTGCTAAATCAATCGACTTTACGCGCGAAAACATGCGCTATTTTGCAGAAACCTTTCCACGATGGGATCGGGATTTCATTATTGGGCGGGTCCGTCAGGTCTTCTTTTGGTTGCAGGATGCCTGGAGTCGCCAAGACCTTTCGGCAGCCAATGATTTTTTAACAACAGCCCTGGGTAATAAGTACCGGACAGATCTGCAAGGGATGAAAGCGCGCGGAGAACGCAATATGATCAAGGAACCTGTGCTGAACACAGAGGACATTGAATTCATCCATAGCCAGTTGGATGAACAAACGCAACATTTAATAGCCATGGTTTCAGCGAGTTTAATTGATTATACCGTCGATACCTCTGAACGGCTGATATCCGGCGATAATACGCACAGGCTCTACTATACTGAATTCTGGGAGTTTGTTTGGCAGGATGATCGGTGGTTGCTTTCGAATATTTACCAGGAAGATGCTTTGGAAGTTACCAAAATTGCTCGTGGGGAGGAAGAGTGATGTTCTTAGTTAAAGAACCCGTTGTGCACCTTTGTACGCGCCCAACCGGTAAGATGTAAAGGGGTAAATTATCGTATTTGACAATTCCAGGCCGACATATTATTATTTATGTATTCTTATGTGTAACCCTATTTACAGGGGTGTCGCCAAGCGGTAAGGCACCAGACTCTGACTCTGGTATTCGTTGGTTCGAATCCAGCCACCCCTGCCAATCGTTTTTCTCGACGTCGAATAAGCGTCAAAGCCCGACTTGACGTCTTGTGCAAATCCTGTGATGAGGTTCATTGGCAATCCGAAAGAGGCAATGTAATGGAATTGGCCGCAGCTTATGCTGTGGCTTATCTGTTTATGTCGCAGAAAATGTTTTAGGAGGTAGAAACATTTATACCGGTCCATTGTAAATTAATCATTGCATAGTTTTTCAAAGCGATCGAATAATATATCTTTGAATTTTTCTCTAACCGATTTATCCAAAAATATTTCGTAAATTTTAAATAAAACCTTTCCTTCGGTCGAAAGAACCAGGATTGAACTCCTGGCAGCTGAAATATTTCCTATTTGCTTAAAAGGAACTTCTTTCGAGCCGAACCAGCCTTTTCTGCTTAAACTATCCTTGGTTATAATATATCTTTTGGTGACTGCGGGAAAATAGAATGTTACAAAATCCATCAGGGCAACCAAGAAAAAAATATCTAAAACCCTGACCCAGGACCATTTAAATAAAATTGAGAAAAACAGATTTATACAAATACTTGCAATAAGTATTCTTTTCAGACTTGCTGTGTAAGGTGGGTGTTTAGTTTCAAAAAGAATTTCTTGCTTATTGGCCACAAGTATCACCCCAAATTTGTTTGTTACAATTTAATAGTTCGGCTTGAGAAGCCCAAATCCTGTTTGTGATTTAGAGATTATTTGAGTTTTTAGCAATTGGATCCCGTTAAATTAAGTTAATAAAGGCCTCACAGTTTCTTTAACTATGAGGCTTTCAATAATATCAATAATCTTATATGCTTCCAATACTCAAACGGTCAGTTTGTCTTCTGGGCAGTTTCTGATTTTTGAAAGCTTTTTAATATTTTCGTACAAAGAATAATTATCCCCAGGGAAACCATGGTTAAACCTCCGGCCACGACAGTTAACAACCAGCCAAATGTCATATTGGACATTTCCACATTTATCACCTACTTCTTAGATTAATGAAGGTATCTCGTTGTTACATCAAATTTATACCCATACCCTGTAGAGCAGTGATAACAGCAATCATAATACTGGCTGCCAGCACCGAGCCAATCTGCCCTCCGGTGTTCACACCCATGGCGTGCATCAGCAGATATGTGTGGGGGTTGGCTTGGGTCCCTACTTTATGCACTACGCGGGCCGCCATCGGGAAAGCTGAAATGCCGGCGGCGCCAATTAAGGGGTTGACTTTTACTCTGGAGAAGATGTTCATAACTTTAGCGCCCATAACACCAAACGCAGTATCACCGCAAATTGCGATAAAACCGAGACATAAAATACCCAAAGTCTTCACAGTCAGGAAAACGTCTCCATTCATGGTAGCCCCAACTGTAAGGCCCAGGAATAAGGTGGAAATAGTGGCAATTTCGTTTTCAGCAGATTGTACTAATTTGCCGACTACCTTACATTCACGCAAAAAGTTGCCCAGCATCAAAGTTCCCATTAAGGGCGCGCCTGATGGTGCAATCAAGAGGGTAACTATGGTAACCACTATCGGGAATAAGGTCTTGGTTCTTTGTGTAACCGGTTTGAGCATATCATAGGACATTTTCATTTCCCGCTCTTTTTTCGTTGTACAGAGCTTCATCACCGGCGGTTGGATCAGCGGCACCAGTGACATATAGGAATAAGCGGCCACCGAAATGGGACCAAGCAGCGCGGGGTTAAATTTAGAAGTCATATAGATAGATGTAGGACCGTCACAAGCACCGATAATAGCAACGCAGATTGCTTCCATCTTGTCATAACCAAGTGCCAGGGCCAGAAGTAAAGTCAAGAAGATACCGAACTGGCCTGCCCCACCCAGGAGAAGGATTCTGGGGTTCTGAAGCAGCGGTCCAAAGTCGGTCATAGCACCGATACCTATAAACAGCAGGCAAGGGAACAGTTCGTTGGCGATTCCTGCATTATAGAGAACATCAAGGATTCCCTGATCAACAAGTTGTTGGCCTGCTTGCAACGGTAGGCCCAATACATGTTGCACGCTATCATGGAATATAAACCCTTCACGTGGTACATGGATTAATTCCGTTAAGGGTAAATTGGCCAAAACACAGCCGAAACCGATAGGTACCAGTAATAATGGTTCGTAATCCTTGGCAACACCCAGATAAAGCAAGATTAACCCGATAAGTATCATGACAATAGATTGCCAGGTTAAGTGCGTAAATCCGGCTAAAAGATTCATTAGAAAACTTTGTTGAGTCACAACATCTAATATTCCCATTCTCTTATACCGCCTCTTTATCTATGAATTATTTATCACTAAACTAAGCAACATGGTTTATTAAGCTGCCGAGCTTTTATCAGCTTGCGCAGCCTTCCTACGGCTTTTAATCCACCAGCCGCTGCCGCAGACCAGTACCGTAATCACGGCCGGAAGTACCCATTCCAGATTCTCAGGCATGTTTAAGATGGAATGAGGCATAGCTTGGATAATTCCATCAACTGTAGTATTGTAATACTTGGCCAATTCCGGCGCGGTAGTGTTGAAGAATTTGGCAACTTCTTCTCCGCTGGCATGACTGAAGTTATAAAGCAGGGGAGCAATTTTTTTGTCGGTATTGATCATTTCACCGGCAGTCCAGGCTATCAGGCCGGCACCGATATAGACAAAGGGAGGGAACTTATTCATTAACCAAACAAGCAGCTGACTGCCGACAATAATAATCGGGATACTCACAGCAAGACCGATTATCAACAGCAAATAATTCCCCTTACTAGCTGCTGCAACGGCAAGTACATTGTCCAGACTCATAATCAGGTCGGCTATGATAATCGTCTTAATAGCCGTCATCATATTGCTGGAGGCTTCCATTTCATCCTCGTCTTCTTCGTCAGTCAACAGCTTAATGCCGATCCAAATGAGCAGCAACCCCCCGATTGCTTGCAGATAAGGGATTCTCAAAAGAAAAACTGCCACAATAGTCAGGACAATACGCAAGATAATAGCTCCGGCGCTGCCCCAGAAAATAGCCATTTTCCGTTGCTTGGCTACTAAGTTACGGCTGGCCAAGGCGATAACAACTGCATTGTCTCCGCTCAAGACAAGATTTATTATTAATATGTTTATTAAGCCAAAAATTAATTCCTGTGTTTCCACATCACGCTCTCCTTTCCTCAATAACAAAATATCCAAAAAAATACAAACGGCCGGTACCTTTCTTTACTCCGGCCGTATTAAGAAGAACCTAGAACTACTCCAATGTCACAAGAACTGTTGTCGTAGTAACATTGGAACCGGCTACTGCATCGATTGAAGCTACAGTTCCATCAGCTGTCGAAAATACCTGAAGTTCCATCTTCATAGCTTCCAAAGTGGCAATTTCATCATCTTGCTCAACTTTGTCACCAACATTAACATTAATGGAAAGTAATTTTCCCGCCATGGGGGCATATATAGCTGTACTCACAACAAATGACCTCCTTTCTTGAATTTATCATTCCGGTGGGTTTGAGAGGACTCGAATTGATTAATCTACCTTTGAACCCTAGAATAGTATAACAATGTGTCTGACATTTTGTCAATCGCGGGATTTTAAGTCCAGTTCGTCTATCAATTAATCACATAGTTATACAATTCACATATTATAATGCAAAATAATGCAAAGATCATGCCAATAATGATTTATTATTAATGATTCCACTTATAAACTCTGAAATAAGAAAAAAATTTTCTATGGCATCCAAAATAAGTTACCTGGAGATTAATTCTGCTCAGTAACTAAATATCCGAGCCCCACTTGTGGTTACTTCTTAATAATCACTTTTCGGAAATATTTTAACCGGCTACTGTCCGGTTATCTGTATATATGTCCGGTTAATAATACAATGTATTACCTTGGCTTGAGTGTATTGTAGCCATGTTCCCCATACGGTTGAAGCTTATTCTGCCATTTTTCTTTCAGCTTCTTTAAGGCGTCTTTGATATCAAAAATGCCCTCTTTTGGTGTTTCTAAGATTTCTAATACCTCAATCACAAAGGCCTCTGCTCCAAATTCCTGCAACTCATTTTGAAGGAGTTTGTTTGTGTGCGAACCCCTTTCCAAACTAAAGCGTTTACCATTGATAGTCTTTAAGTTCGGGGTACTTTCAATAAGAATCTTTCCGTTTTTGGTGTTTCTGATCTGATAGATCCCCGCCTCAATTTCTATCTCTTTGTATAGCCGTTTAAGTTCTTTCTTGCGATCCATCATTATATCCTCCTTGTTCAATTAACTTTTTTACCAGGTTCCGCAGGTCCTCGGGAAAGGGAGCTCGGATGACCAGGGGCAGTCCGGTCGCAGGATGGAGAAAAGCGTACACCGAGGAGTGTAAGGCTTGACGCGAGAGTAATGTTGTATCACCATTGTATAGGTCATCTCCGAGCAAGGGGTGCTTGAAGCCTGCACAGTGGACACGAATTTGATGGGTTCGCCCGGTTTCTAAGATAAACTCCAGAAAAGTTGCATTGTAATAACGGCGGAGGACCCTGTAATGTGTTCGGGCCGGCTGGCCATTGGGTTGGACTTGACGTTTTATGAAACTATCAGGCGCAAACCCGATGGGGTCGTCGATAGTACCTTCATTTTCGAGTACAATTCCTTCTGCGAAGCCAAAGTATCGCTTCCGGATATGTCCGCGCTCCAGTTGCCAAGCGAGTTGTTGATGGGCAAATCGATTTTTGGCGATGATGACGACGCCAGAGGTATTCCGGTCAATCCGGTGAATTGGACGATAAAGATGGTGTTCTCCCTTGCGTTCCCAATAGCCGACGACGGCATTTCCTAAGGTGTTTGTGAGATAACGGTGTGTCGGATGAACCACTTGATTCGCAGGTTTGTTCACTACTAAAAGGTATTCGTCTTCGTAGAGAATATCGAGGGGGAGATTTTCTCCTAAAATGCTTGTTTTCTCATCGTGAAAAAGCTGAATGGATAACATTTCTCCTTCTTTGCCCCGTGCCGTTAAGTAAGTGAACTTCCCGTTAATCCATACTTGTTCGCCTTGTTTTAACCGTTGTAATATTCTGAGTGAGAAATGAAATTTGTGCCGCAGGATTGTCAGATATTTCTGACCGGAGTCCTCCGCTTGCAAACGGTATTCCCATAAAGTATGTTCTGCGTTCATAATGCCTCCTTAGTATTGGTACCCGTAATAGGATGTGTTAAAGACTTTTTACATAAAAGTGATGATAAAAAGGAAAATTATGAAATATGAAGAATATAACTAAATGTCTTCGCTATACTTTATTAATAGTAAGGAGGCCCCAAAGTGAAAGACCCGCGTATTGAAAAACTTGCCGATTCCTTAATCAATTACTCTATTGCACTCAAAACTGGTGAGAAAATCCTTATTGAAGTGATAGGACAGGACATTTTACTCGCCCAAGCTCTTGTGCGCTGCGCCTATCAAGCAGGCGGGTTACCCTTTTTGTCTACTGTTAATCATACCTTAATGCGCGAAGTATTAAAAGAATTCAAGATGGAGCAGGCAGAAGCAATGACCAGGTGGGATCTTGCCCGCATGAAAGAAATGCAGGCCTATATTGGAATCCGGGCCGGAGAAAATGCCAACGAATGGGCCGATATCCCCCCTGAAGCGATGAAAATTTATTTGTCTTACTACCAGAAACCGGTGCATAGCGAGCAACGGGTGCCGCATACCCGTTGGTGCGTGTTGAGATATCCGAACGCCTCTATGGCCCAGTTGGCAAATATGAGCATCGAAAGATTTGAGGATTTCTACTTTGAGGTGTGTAACATGGATTATGCTAAGATGTCGAAGGCCATGGATCCACTGAAAGCGCTGATGGAAAAAACTGATGAAGTACGCATTCTTGGCCCGGGGACAGATTTGGTCTTCTCAATTCAAGGGATGCCTGCCATCAAGTGTGATGGACACGCCAATATCCCGGATGGAGAGATATTTACTGCCCCGGAAAGAGAGTCAATCAATGGACGGATCAGTTATAATACGCCATCACTTTTCCAGGGCTTTACATATGAAAACACCGTGTTGGAATTTGAAAACGGAAAGATTGTCAAAGCGACTGCCAACGATACGGAACGGATCGAGTCCGTTTTTAATACTGACGAGGGAGCACGTTACGTCGGAGAATTTGCTCTTGGAGTCAATCCATATATTCAAACGCCGATGAAAGACACACTTTTT
Source organism: Desulfosporosinus sp. Tol-M (assembly GCA_000770645.1). Lineage (GTDB taxonomy): Bacteria > Bacillota > Desulfitobacteriia > Desulfitobacteriales > Desulfitobacteriaceae > Desulfosporosinus. The sequence goes on along the minus strand of JQID01000035.1, from coordinate 23,976 downwards.
GATGAAAAGATTGATGGAAGTTTCCACTTTACTCCAGGATCCTGTTATGATGATTGTAACAATGGAAACAAATCTGCTATTCACTGGGATTTAGTGTGTATTCAAAGACCGGATTATGGCGGCGGCGAGATCTATTTTGATAATGTGTTGGTTCGCAAAGACGGGCGCTTTGTCTTGCCTGAACTTCAAGTGCTGAACCCGGAGAAGCTGAAGTCTTAAGAGACCAATTTGGATAAGGAGTCGATTGCAAGCGGTCATGAAGTATAAACGTTTACGTTTGGTCTACAACCCCTATGCCGGTCGGCGCAAATTAACCGCCCAACTGGATACTGTGATCCGCATTTTTCAGGAAAGCGGGCATGAGGTAAGTATCCATCGGGCATCCTCTCCCGAAGATGTTGAACAGATTGTTTCCCAAAGCAGGGATGTGGATCGGTTGGTTATTGCCGGGGGAGATGGCAGTATTCATCAGGCGGTCAACGGCTTACTCCGGATTTCAGCGGAAAAGCGCCCGGTTCTGGGTATTTTGCCTGTTGGAACAGCGAATGACTTGGCCTACGCGTTACATTTGCCGAAAAGCATTCCTGAGGCGTGTAAAGTCATTGGCAAAGGAAATACGTTTGAGATGGATACAGGGAAGGTCAATGACCGCTACTTTGTTAATGTGGCCAGCGCCGGACTTTTAACGGATGTTTCTCAAAAAGTTGATACCCGCGTCAAAAATACGCTTGGGCAATTAGCTTATTTTCTCAAAGGGATAGAAACCCTTCCGTCCTATCGTCCCTTTCATATCGAGTTTGAGAATGACGGAAAACGCTATTCGGAAGAGGTCGTTTTGTTTATGGCCGTGAATGGCTTCTCGGTAGGGGGCCTCAGAACACTTGTGCCAAGAGCATCCCTAACTGACGGTAAGCTGGACATTTTAATAGTTCCGGCAATTGGGTGGCCGGAAACCCTTCGTCTCCTATTAAGAGTTTTGAGGGGAGAAAAAGTTAATGCCGAAAAAATTGTGGAATTCCACACCTCTGAATTGACGGTCATCACTGATCGACCGATCAATTCAGATCTGGATGGAGAATCCGGTCCGGAAAGCACTTGGCATATTCAAATTGGACCTAAAATTTCAGTGCTCTGTTAAGGACCGGTATTTTTATTCTTCAAGAGGAGGGGTCCCATGATCGGCTCAGAATTTCAGCAGGAAATCTTAAAAAGACTCAGTGAGCTAAGTCAGGTCTATATTGTTGGCGGAGCAGTTCGCGACGCGCAATTGGGGATTCCTTTGAAGGATGTCGATGCGGTCATGGCCCTTCCGCTTCCGGAGATAGAGACAAAACTGATTGCTATGGGTTATAAGCCCCATCTGCTCGGCGCGCGTCAGCAGACGGTCAGTTTATTTCAGGGGACAGAACGAGTGGACATCGCAGCATTCTCAGGAGAGATTGAAACGAATGCCCGGTGTAGGGATTTCACCCTGAATGCTATATATCAAGATGTTCGGACAGGTGAAATCAAAGACCCGTTAAACGGGCTTGGAGACTTGCGGGCAAGACGACTGAAAGCCTGTGGGTGTGCGGCTGACCGGTTTAAAGAAGATCCCCTTAGGATTATGCGTCTAATTAGACTGGCAGTCCGTTATGACTTGGCAATCGAGTCAGAGACATGGCTGGCTGCGACAGAGCATGTTCCGCTTCTTGGGGAGGTGGCGGCGGAACGCTTAACGGAGGAGTTTGGACGAATTCTTATGCTGGATAAGATAGACCGGGCCTTAGAACTCCTCGATGACCTGGGGTACTTTCAGACTTGGCTCCCGGAACTGGCCAGGTTAAAAGGACTGGTTCAGAATCGTTACCATACCAAAGATGCTTGGGGACATACCCGGCAGGTCGTGATTAATACGATCCCGCGCTTAATCTTGCGTTTAGCGGCCTTATTTCATGATCTGGGAAAATGGGAAACCGCCAGTCGGGAATGCATCGTTTGGGGAACAATTCGCCGGACAGATCATGGGTTTGAAGTTGCGGGATTTAAGTTGCAGGGAAAAAACCTGGAGCGCTGGGTAAAGAAGGAAGCAGAAGTCCACGGGGGAAGACTTGATAACTATCCGGATACGATCATTGTCAAACGTATCAAACCGGCGCGAGCCACACCAATGAAACACCTGGAGATGGTTCCCGAGGGGAAGCGGCACTTTCTCCGGCACGAAAGGGAAAGCGTTCGCTTGCTCAAAGAAATCTTGCCTCGCTTTCGGTGGAGTATGTTTCTTCCCGGAGGAAGTCAGGGGGAACGAGAACTTGAATATTTAGTAGGGCATCATATGGCAGGGACACTTACCTTTATGAGCGAATTAAAGGGGGAAAGTGACCAGGCTAAGTTTCTCGAGAAGACGCGTCGCTTTGCATGGGAGATTGGCTGGAATGGTCAGGTGTATAATAAACAAAGGCTCGAAAATCTCTTGGATTTGTGGCGAGCGGATTTCCTTGGCGGGAAGCAGGATGCCGCCGAAAATATAGATCGGTTAGATGAGCTTCAGGGAGAAATCAGAAAGGCCTCTGCTTGCTTGGCGGAGCAGGCCGGTCTGCTCGATTGGACTCAGTTCGAAGAATTTGCCCGGGGCAAAGGGCTTGCCGGCGAGCGGTTCGGTCGGTTCAAGGAACAGGTGCGCCGCCAGATCATGATGGACCCAAAATATAGGTTGACAGATCCACAATTTCTTGAACGGGAATACGGAATCTATCGTTCTTCAATGGGAAAACAAATACAAAAATGAACCCTACGCCGCCAAATAGTGAGGGTTCATTTCTATGTATAAGGAGTATTTATACGTATTTTAAATATCCGGTATAATGGGTTATTGGAGAAAGATGGTGTTTTGGATGAATGATCAGGCACGTTGGAAATCGAACATCATAAGATGGGCAGGTGAGTTGGGTTTTGTCTCTATCGGGTTTACCTCGGCGGAACCGATTGACGGGCTTACTCAATTGTTACAAGCTCGTATTGATTTAGGTGCGGCAACGCCTTTCGAGAACAAAGAAATCAGGCAACGGATCGCTCCGCAAGCAGTTTGGCCAGATTGTCAGACGATCGTGGCCTTAGCCTGCCCGCTCCCATATTCGTCCTTTCCGCAGGAAGGGGAGGGTGTTCTTGCCCGTTCTGCAGTGGGGGAAGATTATCATCACTTAATGGCTCAGAAGATCAGTCGTCTGGTCGAGATCATGGCTGTCAATGACTGGCCGGGAACCTCGCGCCGACAAGTGGATAGCGGCCCATTAGTAGAGCGAGCCTTTGCGCGTCGGGCAGGGATTGGCTGGATTGGTCGGAACCAAAATCTCATTATTCCGGGATACGGTTCATTTGTGGCCTTAGCGCTGCTCCTTTTGGATCAAGAGCTTGAACCGGATCAGCCCTCTATACCTGACCATTGTGGAACCTGTCAAAGATGCGTTCAAGCCTGTCCGGCGCAAATCCTCGGGAAAGAGCCGTTTGCGGCCAAACACTGCGTCTCCTATCTTACCCAAAGTAAAGAGGTGCTTACACCTGAAGAGGGCGAGCGACTTGGCTTAAGAATATTTGGCTGTGACACCTGCCAGGAGGTTTGCCCACACAACAATAAAAGAATAGAGCAGGAAACCGCGTCTTCCTCTCCCTCCTCGCTCCGGCGTGGCGTCGATTTAAAAGATACTCTTAATTTAACCAAAGGGGAGTTTCAAAGACGTTTTAAAGCTACGGCCGCCGGTTGGCGTGGCAAGGGAGTTCTGCAGCGAAATGCCTCTTTTGCCCTGCGCAATCTTCAATCAGTACCGCCAATCATTACGCCAAATTGGCGTTAATTTAGCGGTAAATACGAAAAGGTCTCTTTTGGTACAAAAGGGCATTGTCCAAGTGGTGTGGCTTTACTTTTCTCCTTACTATTATTCGATATATAGACTATAATTAGAGTAGGTTTATTTCTGAGGTAACGACGCCATTAGTAACTATGCCATTAAATTGAAAGGAAATTTGAAAGTTAATTACAAGTTCATTTGAACCATTATGAAGGGTTCAAGCATGGGAAAATATTTTTGTCGGAGGGTTTTTCATGGAAATACGGGTTTATTATCAAGACACTGACGCAGGCGGGGTGGTTTATTACTCAAATTATCTGAAGTACTTCGAAAGTGGAAGGACCGAATACCTTCGTGACCGGGGGTTTTTGATCGGGGAAATGGCCCGGCGAGGTTTCGTCTTTCCGGTTGTGCACCTGGAGATTGATTACCGCGCTCCGGCTTTACTTGACGATTTACTTAGAGTGGAAACTGTCGTGCTGGAAATTAAAAAATCCTCTTTTACCCTTGCCCAACAGGTGCTGCGGGCTATTGACGGAAAACTGCTTGCGGACGGTAAAGTGATAATGGCATGCGTGGGGCCGGGAATGAAACCCCAGAGGTTGCCTGAGGAGATAATACAGGCCTTCAAAGAATAAATGATTATGAATGTCAACCCCTGCCCAATCTGCGCTCCACAAAACGCGCAATCCTTATGAGGGCTTCCTGTAGTTGTTCAATCGAATAAGCATAGGAACAGCGGATATATCCCTCTCCGGAAGGGCCAAAAGCGGTCCCCGGCACGACAGCAACTTTTTCTTCCTTTAAAAGTTCTTCGGCAAACTTCTCGGAGGACAAATTTGTTTTTGAGATATCCGGAAATACATAAAAGGCGCCTAAGGGTTCGAAACAGTCAAGACCCATTTGCCGAAAGCCGTGAACCATGAGGCGACGTCGCCGATCATAAGCAGTGATCATGTCATTTTTAGCTTCAGTGGCGGAACGTAACGCTTCTATGGCGGCTATTTGTCCCATAATGGGGGCACAGAGCATGGTGTATTGGTGAATGCGGGTCAGCCCTTGGATAAGGTCAGGATGTCCGGCAACGTACCCGATTCTCCAACCGGTCATGGCGTAGGATTTTGAGAAGCCACTGACCAAGAGCGTGCGGTCATGCATGCCAGGTAAGCCGGCAAAGGAGACATGTTTTCCGTCATAAGTGAGATCAGAATAAATATCATCTGCAAGAACGAGCAGATCATGCTTTGTCACGAAATCGGCGATAGGGAGAAGGTCTTCGCGACGCATGATCGCCCCGGTTGGGTTATTCGGGTAGGAGAGCACCAAGAGTTTGGCTTGCGGTGTATAAACCCGGTTTAAGTCTTCCACGCGTAAACGAAAGTCGTCTTTGGCATGGGTTGGAACGTAACAGACGCTTGCTCCGGCTAAGATGGCGCAAGGGGCGTAGGATACATAGGACGGATCCGGAACCAAGACGACATCTCCCGGATCGAGCACGGCCCGCATCACGAGGTCAACGGCTTCGCTGCCTCCAGTGGTTATGAGAATTTCTGTAGCCGGATCGTAGTTTAGTCCCATCGAGTTATTTAAGTAAAGGGAAAGTTCTTCACGCAATTCCAGGAGACCGGCATTACTGGTATACATGGTCTGTCCCTGTTCTAAAGAAAACATGCCGCTTTCGCGCACGGTCCAGGGGGTGACAAAATCGGGTTCTCCGACGCCTAAGGAGATGACATCCTGCATAGTGGCCACCAGATCAAAGAACTTGCGGATCCCTGAAGGAGGCAGAGTAGCGACATGGGAGGCGAGGTAACGATTCATGGCGAAACCACGAGACGTTGAATCGTCTCTTCCTCTCCCATAAGCTCGATTCCGTTTTGCTTATAGCGGCGAAGCACAAAGTGGGTCGCAGTACTCTGGACATGCTCAAGAGGGGCTAATTTTTCCGCCACAAAAAGAGCGACGTCTTGCATTGTTTTACCTTCAATGAGCAGAGATAGATCGTAGCCGCCGGACATCAGAAAAAGTGTTTTGATCTCAGGAAATTTTTGTAATCGTTTGGCAATTTTATCGAAACCGTAGCCCCGCTGGGGCAAGACTTTAACTTCGATAAGGGCGGAAACCTTTTCTTCACCGGTTCGAGCCCAATTGATCATGGGTTTATAGCCGACAATGACTTTTTCCTTTTCCCAATCGATGATCCGTTGTCTGATGTATTCAGCAGGCAATCCGGTTTGCACGGAAAGTTCTTCTGGTGTCAGACGACAATCCTCAGCGATGATTTTGAGTAGTTTATGATCCTCTTCAGTAAGCATTTAATCCACCTCTTTATATAAACATCATAACAAACATAGTTTAATTATATCACGCTTTTATACAACAAGGTTAGGCGAACTCGTTACGCTAAATAATTCAGTGGGGGGTCTCTACTCTCCTTAAAACAATAGAGAAAGAACTTGATGAGTAATCTCCCATTTTTTAAAGTAGGAAATGATTCACTTACTCGGGTTAAATTGAAGCTTTCGTCGCATTAAGCAGTCCTCCGGCAAGAAGGATTTTAGCTTGCCGTTCGCTGAGATCATGCTTAACCCAAACCGGGTCTGAGTCGTTGTTAAGGGTAATGGCAAAAGGAGCAGGCGTAAGAATTGCCTGATGCAGGTTTACGAGGTGTAAAATATTCCCGGCATGCATGCGAGTAAGGTCTTCTTCGTTGACAAAGGTGATTGGAAGTATGCCGAAATTGATCAGATTGGCACGGTGGATGCGCGCAAAACTCCGGGCTAAGACAACGCGCAGTCCCAAGTACATGGGAGCAAGGGCGGCGTGTTCGCGGCTTGAGCCTTGACCGTAATTGTGACCGGCAACAATGATACTTTGTTTTAGGGTCTTGGCCTTGGAAGCAAAGTGCGCGTCGATTTTGTGAAAGGTGAATTCTGAAATGGCCGGTATGTTCGAACGGAGCGGGAGAATCTTGGCTCCGGCGGGCATAATATCGTCTGTTGTCACATTAGCACCAAGCTTTAAGATAATGGGTAAGCTGAGCGTATTAGCCAGGGCAGGGGCAAGGGGCAGCGGCTGAATGTTGGGACCGCGTCGAATTGGGGTATCCGCAGTACCGGGAGGTAAGATCATGCTGTCATCAATGCGAAACAGCTCTGGGAAATCCACAACGGGAGGGAGTCCTAAGGTGCGCGGATCAGTCAAATAGCCTGTCAAGGCACTGGCTGCTGCAATTTCAGGGCTCGCCAGAAAAACCGAGGCATCTTGGGTTCCGCTCCTACCTTCGAAATTACGGTTAAAAGTTCGGACAGAGATTCCTTTCGAGACCGGTGATTGGCCCATGCCAATACACGGACCACAGGAAGCCTCAAGCAGTCGTGCCCCGCTGTCCAGGAGATCAGTCAAGGCACCATTATTGGCAAGCATACTTAAAACTTGACGGGACCCGGGAGAAATAACTAAGCTTACGTCCGGATGAACATGCTTGCCTTTCAGGATCTGACTGACACTCATCAGGTCCTGGTAGGAAGAATTTGTACAACTACCGATGGCCACTTGATTTACGGACAGAGCTGAGCGCTCAGTTACCGGAAGTACATTGTCCGGACTATGGGGTTGGGCAACCAACGGAGCAAGCAGGGAAAGATCGATTTCAATCTCTTCATCATAGGAGGCATCCTGATCAGCAGAGAGAGGAATAAAGTCCGCCGCTCTCCCTTGCGCTTCTAAAAACCGAAGGGTTTGCTCGTCACTGGGAAAAATTGAAGAAGATGCCCCGAGTTCCGCGCCCATATTGGTGATGGTTGCGCGTTGTGGGACAGTAAGGGTTTGCACGCCCGGCCCGGCATATTCGATGATTTTCCCAACACCCCCTTTGACAGAGAGCACACGAAGAATTTCCAGAATAATATCTTTGGCTGAAACCCAGTCTGAGAGTTGCCCTGTCAGCCAGATCCGCAGGACTTTGGGGTTGGGAAGATAAAAAGCTCCGCCGCCCATTGCCACGGCAACGTCTAAACCCCCGGCACCCATGGCCAGCATGCCCATTCCGCCGGCAGTGGGGGTATGACTGTCTGAACCAAGTAAGGTTTTACCGGGTTTAGCGAAGCGTTCCAGATGGACTTGGTGACAAATTCCGTTACCCGGTCGGGAAAAATAGGCACCGAAGCGGGCGGCAGCGCTCTGTAAAAACGCGTGGTCATCCGCATTTTCAAACCCTGTTTGCAGGGTATTGTGATCTATGTAACTGACCGAGCACTCCGTTCGGACTCTGGAAATGTTCATAGCTTCAAATTGCAAATAAGCCATTGTGCCGGTAGCGTCCTGGGTTAACGTCTGATCAATTTTAAGGGCGATTTCGTTTCCTTCTGCTAAGTTGCCGGACACCAGGTGCGATGTTAGTATTTTTTGAGTCAGATTTTGTCCCATGATCATTCCTCCTTCGAATGTTCTTAACTCTACCAAAAACAAGACGAAACAGCCAGGGTTTTCCTGAAAGAATACAGAATATCTTTTGAGTATTAAGTATATCTGCTTACATAGTAGTGTTAAGTTGGGTTTGCCATAATTTCAGGTTATAATAGTTTAAGTTATAATATTTTAATAGGAAGGTCAAGATTTAATCAGGGAGGAAGTAATCATTATATGCCCATGTATGAATTTGGGTGTCCGAGCTGTGGCATTCTGACGACGGAATTATATAAGATGGGGGAAAACGGTGAGTTGTTAACGTGTGCTAAGTGCGGGCATGCCGGGCTCACGAAACATTTAGCCGGGTTTGCAAGTCCGGGAGTCTCCGGAGGCGGGAATTGCTCATCAGGATGTAGAGGTAACTGTACCGGATGTCATTGAAAGGGGAACAATATTCTTGAACAAGCGCCTGAATATTGTCCTGGTTGAGCCAGAAATTCCTCCGAATACGGGGAATGTGGTTCGGCTTTGTGCTGCAACCGGGGCAACACTTCATCTGGTAAAGCCATTAGGGTTTAGTATCGATGACAAGCAATTAAAACGTGCCGGCTTAGACTACTGGCACTTGCTGGAGATATTTATTTACGAAAATTTTGAGGAGTTTGAGGAGAAAAACCCAGGAGGCCCCCGTTACTTAGCGACCACAAAAGGCGGACGGGCGTATACTGACCTAACGTATGTGCCTGGGGGATACCTGCTTTTTGGGAAGGAAACAAAAGGATTGGCTCCCGAAATTTTAGCGCGTTACCCGGATACGGCCTTCCGGTTACCGATGCGTGCAGAAGCTCGTTGCTTGAATTTATCGAATTCTGTGGCGGTTGTTGTTTATGAAACATTACGTCAATGGGGTTTCCCGGAACTTGTCTAGAAAGGAGGTCAATCATGACCTATGCGTTAACCTTTTTCGTGGCACTCGGGATAGCGGCAATCGCTACTCCGGTTTCAATGAAATTGGCGGGTAGGTGGGGAGCTATCGCTTATCCGGGTGGTCGGCATGTTCACACTAAGCAGATTCCTTGTCTTGGCGGGTTGGCAATATATGCTGCCTTTTGGAGTGCAGCCCTGATCATGCAAGTGTGGGATCAACAAATGTTGGGCTTATTCCTGGGAAGTACGCTTATTTTGGGGGTAGGGATTTGGGACGATGTCCGCGGCATGCGACCTTTAGTTAAGTTTATTTGGCAAATCGCGGCGGCAGCAGTGCTAATCTTTTTTGACTTTTCTATGAAGACCATCTCCCTGCCATTTATTAAGGATATTCATTTCGATAAACCAGGTTTTGGTGCAGTTGGTCTTATCTTAATGCTCTTTTGGGTTGTCGGCTTGGTGAACACCGTCAATGTTTCAGATGGACTCGATGGCTTAGCCGCAGGAATTTGTTTTATAGCGGCACTTTTGCTGTTTTGGTCGGCGAACCAAATTGTTCAACCAACGGTTGCTCCCGCCCATCTTACATTGGCCTTGGCAGGAGCGCTCCTCGGGTTTTTATTTTTTAATTTCCCCCCGGCGCGTGTTTTTATGGGTGATTCGGGAAGCATGTTCCTCGGCTACATAATTGGAGGAATTTCGATCATGGGTCTGCTCAAAACGGCGACGATTCTGGGATTGGTTTTTCCACTTCTTGTTTTAGGTATGCCGGTTACAGACCTAACCTTTGCAATTATTCGTCGCAAGCTGCGAGGACTGTCTATGGCGACAGCTGACCGAGGGCATCTGCACCATCGTTTACTGGATGCCGGATTGACTCAACGGTCGGCAGTGCTTTCAATGTATGGGATAAGTGCTTGCTTTGGCGTGGCCGCTGTGCTTGGAGCCAAAGGGCAATGGATTTGGGCCTTGGCTGTTCTCTTTGTAGTTTTTACATTGCTTATTATCATTCTAATGCGTAGAACAGCTATGCTGGCGGTTTTTAGCCGACGTCATTCAAAGTGACTCGTTTGCCAAATATTACATCCCTGGCGCAAAGGCATTATTACACTTCATTTTTTACCAACACATAAGATGGTGAGAAAGGGGGTATAAGTATGCCATTAAAAGTGGTTACCTTTTATAATGGCTTAATAGAACAAACAAAGGGTTATCCCTATCTTCAACGCTACGGGAATATCATCAACCAATTAGCTATTTTTGAGATTTCTATTCAGAATAACGGAACACTCCTTGGGCGTCCAAGTCGACGGCTAATTAATGAGGCCCATGCTATGGGGAACAAAGTTTTCCTGGTCGTTAGTAATTTAACCCCCCAAGGTCAGTTTTCCACCGTTTTAATCGAACGTTTGGTTCGTGATCAAGATTTTGCCAACCTTGTTTGGCATAATATAAGAAATGTCTTGGTTGAGTATCAGTGTGATGGGGTTAATCTTGATTTGGAGAAAGCGGCACCTGCGGACCGACCCCTGTTCAGCAAGCTGATCAGAGACTGGTCGATTCGGTTTAAACGGGAGAATTTCTTAGTTTCAATCGATGTACCGGCTAAGTCTTCCGATGAACCACTGGATGAATGGAAGGGATCCTTTGATTATCGAGCAATTGGGCAGGCTGTCGATGAGGTAATTATTATGACTTACGAAGAGCATTGGGCAGCAAGTGAACCGGGATCTGTCGCCTCAATTCCTTGGGTTACCGGAGTGATGCAGCATGCAATTGCCAATATTCCACGCCGGAAAATTTATATGGGAATTCCAATCTATGGGTACGATTGGCCGGAGACAGGAGCCGGTCGTGTTATCGGCTATCAACGGGCAATAGAGCTGGCACGACGGCATGGGGCCCCGCTGCAATGGGATGCAAGGCAATATAGCACATACTTCCGTTACGAGACTATGCGGGTCCGCCATACCGTATATTTCGAGGATCCCCGTAGCTTACGAGACAAGCTGGACATTGCTTTGCAGCTGGGTATTCGTGGTGTGGCACTATGGGAAATGAACCTTAGCTATCCTGGTTTCTGGGATGTACTTCAAACATACGTTAAGCGGCTATAAGCAAATAGGAGAGGTAGATGGGGGAGAGTTCCAGCGTCTTCTGCAACGTTAGGCTCCGGAAAGCCAACTCAGGGCGTTAAAGCCCGGTGATATATTTGAGGTTTAAATATTTAAATATCCCGCTTGATTTTTTCAGGCGGGATATTTTTATGCAAAAACGGTAAAACTTTTATCGAAAGGAGATGAGCTGATGACAAGAATACCATGTTCGACACGTTGTCTTTATGCGGTTGAAGGACACTGCCGCTTAGAACACCTTCTCGGAGAGCGGCGGGGAGCGACCTGTCCGCATTATGAAGAAGATTTCGATATCATGAGTAGGGGGAGAATCTAGTATGAAGCAGTCAAAACCAAAGGTAAAGCGAATAGATCCACTTGAACCGTTGAAAATGGAGATTGCAGCTGAATTGGGTTTACTCAATCAGATTAATAGTGAGGGGTGGCATTCTTTAAGCGCCAAAGAGGCAGGAAAAATCGGAGGGCTTATGACTCAAAGGAGACGAAAAAAATGATTTGTTCGATAATGTGGAAACCAGATTGGAGTGGAAGAGCCCGTCCCTAAGACGGGTTTTTCTGTACTTATTTTAGAAAGTATAACTTTTAGTTACTTACTTTCTGTAGCATAAGTTGATTAGACAATTCGTCAATTTCACGATACAATTAATAAGTTATAAAGATCAAAATATTAAACAAAAATTAACAAAAGAAGATTGAAAAGTTCGTATAACCATATTGTTTCTTAGGATATCCAAAGGGGAAGGATGGTGAACCTTGTAAATATTCAAAAAATTGATAATTCCAAATATGGCTTTGTTCACCTCCATAACCATACGGAATTCAGCCTGCTTGATGGAGCAGCACGGATCAAAAATTTGGTTAAGCGTGCGGTTGAATTAAAGATGACAGCCTTGGCCATAACTGATCATGGAGTCATGTATGGAGTCATGGACTTCTATAAGGCTTGCCTTCAAGAGGGGATTAAACCGATCATCGGCTGCGAAGTCTATGTTGCCCCCCATAAACGGTCGGATCGGACGCCGGGAAAGGATGATGCCAATCATCACTTAGTGCTCATAGCTGAGAATAAGGAAGGATATCACAACCTGATTAAGTTAGTGTCGATGGCCCATATCGAAGGTTTTTATTATAAACCTCGCGTAGATAAAGAAATCCTTCGCCGGCATGCCGCGGGACTTATTGCGCTTAGTGCCTGTTTGGCAGGGGAGGTAGCGAGCTGCCTTCTGCGGGACCAATTAGCAACAGCTATCAAGAGCGCTCTCGAGTATGAGGAGATTTTCGGGAAGGGAAATTTTTTTCTCGAAATCCAGGATCACGGTTTGGCGGAGCAACGCAAAGTCATTGCCGGACTATGGAAGATGCATGAACACACGGGGATTCCGATGGTGGCAACCAATGATGTGCATTATGTGGACCGTGAGGATGCTTTTGTTCAAGACGCTTTGCTCTGCATCCAAACCGGTAAAACCTTAGCGGATACCGCACGGATGCGTTTTTCCAGTCAAGAGTTCTACCTCAAATCTGAACGGGAAATGACGCTTCTGTTTGGGGAACACCCTGAACTGCTGGAAAATACGGCACGAATCGCCAAACGCTGTCAAGTAGAGTTTCAATTTGGCGGTAACTTTTTACCGGTTTTTGAAGTTCCCGCAGGGTATACGTTAGATGGTTATCTTGAAGCAGAATGTCGCAAGGCTTTTCCACATTTTTACCCTCAAATGACAGAAAAGGAACGGGTTCGCTTGGACTATGAACTCCAAGTCATTTTCCAGACAGGTTTTGCGGGATATTTTCTGATTGTTGCCGATTTTTGTCGTTTTGCCAAGGAAAACGGCGTGGCTGTCGGTCCTGGGAGGGGATCCGCGGCGGCGAGTATGGTTGCTTATTTACTAGGGATCACGTCGGTTGAACCGCTGCGCTTTGATCTTCTGTTTGAACGCTTTTTGAATCCGGAACGAATCTCTATGCCGGATATTGACATAGACTTTGACCCAGACGGCCGCGAACGTGTGATCCGCTATGTTACCGAAAAATATGGTGCGGATAAGGTATGCCAAATTATAACTTTTGGAACCATGGGGGCTAAAGCGGCGGTCAGAGATGGCGGAAGGGTTTTGGCGATGCCCTTAGCCCGGGTCGATAAAGTAGCGAAAGCCATTCCCTCGGATTTAGGTATGACTTTAGATAAAGCCTTAAGCGTATCTCCTGATTTAGCCCGTATGGTCGAAGGGGATGAAGAAATTAAAAGGCTCTACACCTTAGCGAGGTCTCTCGAAGGCATGACCAGACACGCTTCAACGCATGCTGCCGGAATCGTCATCTCTCAGGAACCCCTGATCAATCACCTCCCCCTCCAGCGGACGTCAGAGGGCTTTGTGATGACCCAATTCCCGATGAAAGCGGTCGAAGAAATTGGGCTTCTGAAGATGGACTTTTTGGGTTTGCGCAACTTAACAATCTTGCAGGAGACCGTGCGCCGGATTGAAGAGACGCGTGGGTTAAAACTGGATTTACGGACTCTGACCTTGGATGATCCCCAGACATATACATTATTAGCCTCGGGAAACAGTACCGGGATCTTCCAGCTGGAAAGCGGTGGTATGCGCGCGATCCTTAAGGAACTCAAGCCGACCTGCTTTGAAGACATTATCGCTGTCGTGGCCTTATATCGGCCGGGTCCGATGGAACAGATCCCGGAATTTATCCGGCGAAAAAACGGAGGGGAGATCACTTATCTGCATCCCAAACTGGAACCTATTCTTAAATCCACTTACGGAATTATCGTTTATCAGGAACAAGTCATGCAAATCGCTCGGGACATTGGGGGCTATTCTCTGGGTCGTGCGGATTTACTCCGTCGGGCGATGGGGAAAAAGAAAAAAGAAATTATGGAAGAAGAACGTCAGAATTTCACTCAGGGGCTGCAAGATAAGGATGGGAAATGGATTATCCCGGGCGCCCTGCGGATTGGGTTGACTCTTCGTGAAGCGGAAGAAATTTTCGATTTAATGGCTAAATTTGCGGAATATGGCTTTAATAAAGGACATGCCACGGCCTATGCCGTGATTACGTATCAAACGGCCTATTTAAAAGCAAACTATCCCTTAGAGTTTATGGCGGCGCTCTTAAGTACCGTGATGGGCTCGTCAGATAAAATATCGTTTTATATTCAAGATGCCAAGTTAAGTGGGATTCAGGTGCTTCCCCCGGATGTGCAGTATAGTCAAGCCGGGTTTTCCATTGAAGAGCAAGCCATTCGCTTTGGCTTGGGAGCCATCCGCAATGTGGGAGTCAATGTCGTGGAGAAGATTTTAGAAGTCAGGACCGATGGCTGCTTTAAATCCCTCGATGATTTCTGCTTGCGTGTTGATCAAAAGGTTTTAAACCGGCGTGTTTTGGAAAGTTTAGTCCGCTCCGGCGCCTTTGCTTCGATTTGTTCCCGGGTTCAGGCTTTAGCAGTTCTTGATCAGGTTTTAGATATGGCCGGGCGTAGACAAAAAGATCGAATTTCTGGTCAATTTTCTCTTTTCGATCTGGACGAAGATCTGAATGAAGGGATTAAATTGCCTGAACTTCCGGATTTTTCAGAGCGAGAGATCCTGGACCTGGAAAAGGAATACCTTGGGCTCTACTTAAGTGGGCATCCTCTTTCCTCAGTTCTGCTTCAACTTCAGCCCTTTATATCATCCGATATTTTGACCTGTCTTGAAGGCGAGGAGGAAAAGAAAGTTGCTCTCGGCGGATTAATAACCGGCTTTCGGCAGAATGTGACAAAAAAAGGTGAGATGATGGCCAGCTTTGTGCTGGAAGACTTAACGGGAGGGATTGAGGTCTTAATTTTTCCGCGAGTCTATATGCAAACCCATGCTTTAGGCAATGACCAAGTCATCGTGGTTGTCGGGAAGTATATCATCCGGGATGAAGAGAAAAAAATCTTTGCTGAAAAAATAACAACCCTTGAGGACTTATTATCCGCGAAAGAGTCATCGCCGTTCTCTCAACTAACTACTACCCCGGTCCGGAAAAAGCTCCCCCCTCCATCGGTAACGGCTGGAAAACGTCTATTTTTAAGATTTGCCACGGAAAAAGATGATCTGATGGAAGCGACCATGAACATCCTCCAACGATTTCCCGGAAGCCAACCGGTGTATTTTTTCTTTGAAGACACCCAGAAAGTCATAGAAGGAGAACGCAAGTTTTGGGTAAATGACGAGTATGACCTGGAGACTGTACTTTATGAAGTGATGGGCCGTAGTAATGTGGTTTGGAAATCGGAAAAAAATTTCGTTTAATTGTGTTCTGAGCAGCAGGACTCTGGACTTTTAAGGCGAAATTCAATTCTAAAAATAATCTGAAAAAAGGAGACACATTGTGCGTACTGCAATTTATCCAGGAACGTTCGACCCGGTAACTAATGGGCATCTCGATATTTTAAACCGCGCAACAGAGCTATTTGACGGAGTAACTATTGCCATTGCTGCAGATAGTAATAAGACACCCTTGTTTACGCTAGGAGAGAGAATGGAACTACTCTCGAATGCAACGAAAGACATGCCGAATGTCAGGGTCAGTGTTTTTGAAGGGTTGACAGTTGAATTTGCACGAAAATGTGGAGCTGTAGCCATTATTAGGGGATTACGCGCCTTATCCGATTTTGAATATGAATTTCAACTCGCCTTAATGAACAAGAAGATAGCCTCAGATATTGAAACAATATTCCTGATGACCCAGAGTGAATTCTCCTTTATTAGTTCCAGCACGATCAAGTGGGCGGCCAGTTTACATGCCGGAGTTTCGGATTTTGTACCGGCATATGTCGAAAAGGCATTATTCTCTAAATATTCTGGCTCACGCACTGATTTAAATAGTGAGGATTAAAAGGTACCTTTGTTGCACAATCAGAAGTGCTATGGTATCATAATACGGATTTAATAAGGGGGCTTTTCGAATGTGGACCGTCATTTATATTGCACCCAATAAGTTAATTGCGGAAAAGTATAAAGCAATCCTCACAGAAGAAGGGATGCTTGTTCAACTTCGCCCGATTGGTTCAGCGCATCTGGGTGATCATGCTTCAGTCGAAATTCTCGTTCCGGAATTAGAAGCCGAAGAAGCGCATGAAATCATTACCGGCGACATAGGGAGCTAATATATGCTTAAAGATATATTCAAAAAAACTAAGTACGTTACCATTCAATCTACTCCAACTGCTCCAGTGCAGAAACCTGGTCCCTCTGATGTTTCTCAGCCAGAACCTATGACCGTAAGGAAAAAAGAACCTCATGAAAGTCTTTGGGTTAAATGCCCGAAGTGCGGGGAAGTTCTCTCCACCAAAAATCTTGAGGAAAACGCACGGGTTTGTACGGCGTGTGAGTATCATTTTCGAATTTCCGCCAGGGCACGTCTGCGGCTTTTGGTTGATGAAAACAGTTTTGAGGAATGGAATACCGAGCTGCTTTCACTGGATCCCATGGAGTTTCCGGGTTATCAAGATAAGCTCCTGGAGGCACAGGAAAAGTCAGGTATGATGGAAGGCGTGCTTACGGGACGGGCCAAGATAGAGGGAATTCCTGTTGTGCTTGCGTTCAATGAAGCGAGTTTCATGATGGGCAGCATGGGCTCTGTGGTTGGAGAAAAGATTGTTCGGGCGATTGAAAGGGCAATTGGTTTGCGCTTACCGGTGGTCATATTTTCTACTTCCGGGGGTGCCCGGATGCAGGAAGGAATTCTCTCTCTTTACCAGATGGCGAAGACCAGCGCCGCTCTGGGCCGGTTGGCTGAAAATCGGTTATTGTATATTTCGGTACTTACAAATCCCACGTTCGGAGGGGTTACAGCCAGTTATGCTTCACTCGGGGACATTATCATCGCTGAACCCAATGCTTTAATTGGCTTTACAGGACCGCGTGTGATCATGCAGACCATTAGGCAAGAACTACCTGCAGGCGCACAAACGGCGGAGTTTAATCAGAAGCACGGCTTGATTGATCTGATCGTGGGACGTGTTCAGATGCGCTCGGCTTTGGCACGCTTGTTGCTATACCATCAGGAAGGGGCTTAGTATGGCAAAAGTGTTCGATTTTGAAAAACCAATCTCCGAACTTGTTCAGAAGATTTCGGAACTTCAGAAGTTCTCTGCTGACAAGGGTATTGACCTGTCCCAGGAAGTTGCTACCCTTGAAAAGAAAGTGGCTCTTTTGAAGATGGAGATCTACAATAACCTTGAACCTTGGCAAAAAGTTAAGATCGCCAGACATCCGGAGCGGCCAAATTTTTATGACTATGCTCCGCTTCTGTTTGAAGATTTTATAGAACTCAAAGGGGATCGTCACTATGCGGATGATCGCTCGGTTGTGGGCGGAATTGCCCTTTTTCAAGGCACAGCAGTGACGGTGATTGCCCAGGTTAAGGGAAGAAACATTAAGGAGCATATGAAGCGTAATTTTGGCATGCCATATCCGGAAGGATATCGCAAAGCGGTGCGCCTGATGGATCAGGCCGAAAAATTCGGCCGACCGGTCTTAACATTTATCGATACTCCTGGAGCCGCCTGCGACTTAGGTGCGGAAGAACGAGGACAGGGTGAGGCCATTGCCAGGAGTCTTTTGGCGATGGCGGGCTATCATGTACCGGTGATCAGTACGGTTATCGGTGAGGGCGGAAGCGGCGGCGCACTCGCCCTGGGGGTAGGTAATGTAATTTTGATGCT
Source organism: Desulfosporosinus sp. Tol-M (assembly GCA_000770645.1). Taxonomy (GTDB): domain Bacteria; phylum Bacillota; class Desulfitobacteriia; order Desulfitobacteriales; family Desulfitobacteriaceae; genus Desulfosporosinus. The sequence continues at coordinate 5,971 of JQID01000035.1, read as the reverse complement.
GGAAAACTCCTTTTACTCGGTCATTGCCCCGGAAAGTTGTGCATCAATTCTTTGGAAGGACACGACCAAGGCGAATGAAGCGGCGGCAGCTTTAAAGTTTACGGCTCAGGATCTGTTAAGACTTGGGGTAGCAGATGAGATAATACGAGAACCCCAAGGCGGCGCCCATTACAACCTAAATCAAACTGCGGAAGAATTAGCGCCGGTTATTTCAAAGTACCTCGTGCGGTTGAGAGCAGAGACTCCGGAAGCACTGCGGGAAAAACGATATCAGAAGTTACAGGCAATTGGGGTTTATCAAGAAAATGTCACCCTAAGTTCAGCTAACGGTCTTGACTAAATCATAAAATTAATGTATCATACCTAAGTCATCTTTAATCAACGGTTTAACTAATTGGGCGAGTGGCGGAATGGCAGACGCGTCGGTCTCAAAATCCGATATACGTGAGTATGTGGGGGTTCAAGTCCCCCTTCGCCCACCAAGATGAATTTATTAATAGAGCCTGTGAAGGCTCTATTTTTATATCCTAAATAGTCTTAATCGAATGACTATTTCTCTGGTTTTTTAAACAATGTGGCAGCAGAATACAAGGGATTGTCGCGCTGTTTAGAGAATACTTCTTGTATAGAATTCGAACGATAATGAGGTGGACTTTATTAACAAGGTTATTAGGTCAAGAGCAGTAATTATCAGTTTAATACTATTAGGTCTTATTATTTGGCTGGGGATAAAATTATTATCCCCGCAACCAAACTCTCCGTTTGAGGAATTGATTCCAATTCCTACTAGTGCCATTCAGATTCCAAATATTTTCTGCCCAAGTGACAAAGATAACGATGGGGTAAATGATATGGAGGACATTGTCAAGGGGGCAAGGTCAGAAGTCATGAGAAAACCCAAGTATCTCAGTTCCTATTACCAAGGAGGCTTTCCGCCGGAAACCGAAGGAGTATGTACCGATGTTGTGTGGAGAGCTATGCGTGATGCAGGTTATGATTTAAAGACTCTGGTAGATAAAGATATTCGCGAAAATAGTGCAAGTTATCCTCGTATTGCAGGTAAACCGGATCCAAATATTGATTTTCGCCGAGTACCTAACCTTATTGTATTCTTTCGCAAGCATGCAGTGGAACTTACTAAAGAGATAAAACCGGGTGATGTTGCTAATCTCTATCTCTGGCAGGCCGGGGATATTGTTACTTATGGCTATCCTCATGAACATATCGCCATAGTTTCTGATAAACGACGCAAGGACGGCGTGCCATATATTTTACACAATGCTGGGCCGTACGCATGTGAGACAGATCAACTGCAAGATTGGCCTTCTCAAATAACCGGACATTTCCGGTTCCCGAAGTTTTAGGCTTTAGAACACGCACCTCAATCATTTGTTAGGAAACAGGGGGTATGATATAGTAAAATGCGAAAGATTGGGGGTTTTCATGATGCCGCGAATGGTAATTTTAGACGGAAACAGCCTTGCGAATCGCGCCTTTTATGCTCTGCCGCCCTTGACCACGGCTGATGGGCGTCCAACGAATGTATTACATGGTTTTTTAACCATGCTTTTGAGATTGGAACAAGAACAACACCCGGATTACTGGGTGGTAGCTTTCGATAAAACCAAGGCCACGGTTCGGATTGAACAATACGACGGGTATAAAGCCCAACGGAAAGAAACCCCGGAGGGACTGCGCCCGCAATTTGATTACCTCAAAGAAATCCTGAGAGAAATGGACGTACCCATACTCGAACTGGCGGGCTATGAAGCAGATGACCTTATTGCCGTAATAACCAAACAGGCGGAAGCCCGGGGGATGGAGATTCAGATTTATACTGGGGACAGAGATGCTTTTCAACTTATATCTCCCAAGACGATTATTTTTTTGACTAAAAAAGGGATAAGTGAGATTGAATGCTATGACGAACATGCCCTATGGGAACGTTATCAGCTCCGACCTTACCAAATCACCGATCTGAAGGGTCTTATGGGAGACTCCTCAGATAATATCCCCGGGGTTCCGGGCGTCGGTGAGAAGACCGCGCTGAAATTACTCTGGGAGTTTGAAACAGTTGAGGGTGTTTTGGCGAATACAGATAAAGTATCTGGGAAAAAAGTACAAAGTAACTTAAATGCATTTGCTGAACAGGCAATGCTTAGTAAAAAGTTAGCGACTATGCTGAGCGAAGTTCCGTTGGCCTTTACTTACGACGATTTTGTTTATCGCCGTTCCAAAGCGACCAAAGTACTTCCCGCCCTGCAAAAATATGATCTCAGGAATGTGACCCGTTTGTGGCAGGAGCGCCATAAGGACGATCTGGAATCGCCGGGGGAAAGTTCTGATGAGTTGTTGGAGGATTGGCCTGAATGCACACTTTCGGAGGAAGGTTGGCTGGTACAGATTGAAAAGTGGCAATCAGGGAAGGTTCCGCTCACTTTAGCTTGTCGTTATGAAAGAACGGGATTACAAGGCGGCCGCTGGATAGAATGGGGAATCGCCGCTGGGGGTGAGGCTTTAACGCTGACACGTTCGGAAGCATCGCAAGGTATTATCAAAGCGTGGTTAGAACTGTTAGGTAATGATCAGGTCCCCAAAACCTTGGCGGATAGTAAGACAGTGGCTTTATTGCTGGCCAATGAAGGCGCTTCCTTAAAGGGAGTTAAGCTGGATCTGTGCTTAGCAGCTTATCTGATTCAATCCAATCGGACTAAATTTGCCCCACTGGATTTGGTCAAAGAATATGTGCCGAACCAGGAAGTCTTCTTGAACAGCGCAAAAGAAGCCGCTGCGTTGGCCCAAGTTGCCCCCAATTTTCTGAAGGAAGTTGATTCGTTGGGGTTGACGGGTTTACTGCATGACATCGAAGAACCGCTCAGCATGGTACTGGCGGATATTGAACGTCTGGGGATTGGGGTTGACGTCGAGCAATTGACGGCTTTCGGTGAAGGAATTAGTCTCACTTTAAAACAGTTGGAAAAAGACATTTATGCCTTAGCTGAAGAAACCTTTAATATTAATTCTCCGAAACAGATGGGAACAATTCTTTTCGAGAAATTAGGCCTGCCAAAGGCTAAAAAAACCAAAACGGGTTATTCCACTGATGCGGAGACGTTAGAGGAACTGCGCTTAGCCCACCCAATCGTGGAGAAGATTCTCGACTATCGGCAATTGAATAAATTGATGTCAACTTATGTGAATGGGTTGCTGGCACAAGTGAAAGATGGCCGGATTCATACCACATTTCAACAAACGGTGACGGCAACAGGCCGTTTGTCAAGCACGGAACCGAATTTGCAGAATATCCCTATTCGACTTGAGCAGGGACGACAATTAAGAAAAGTCTTTCATCCCACGGAACCCGGGTGGGTCCTCCTCTCAGCCGATTACTCACAAATTGAGCTTCGAATTCTAGCTCACTATTCGCAAGATCCCCTGCTTTGCGAATCGTTTGCGCTGGGACAGGATGTCCACACGAGAACGGCAGCGGAGGTCTTCGGCATCTCGATTGAAGCAGTCACCCCGAACATGCGCCGGAGTGCCAAGGCGGTTAATTTTGGGCTGGTGTACGGATTAACTGAGTTTGGTCTTTCGAGGGATTTAGGGATTCCTCGTAAAGAAGCGAAATTTTACATAGAGCAATATTTTAAACGCTATAGCGGGGTTAAACGTTATCTTGAAGATGTTGTTGCTCAGGCTAAAAAGGAGGGACAAGTCCGTACCTTGTTCAATCGCCTGCGACGTATTCCGGAGTTGCTTCATTCAAACCGGGTTCAACGTCAGTTTGGAGAGCGGATTGCTATGAATACACCTGTGCAGGGTACAGCCGCGGATATCATGAAATTAGCCATGCTTAAAGTAGCTGAAGGATTGAAACCCTTTCGGGCGGCCATGCTGCTCCAAGTTCATGACGAATTGTTGCTTCAAGTTGCCCCTGAGGATCTGGAAAGTGTCGCCCGGATGCTGAAAGATAAAATGGAAAATGCTTTTCCCTTGTCAGTGCCCATGACGGTAGACTGCAAAGTCGGGCCGAATTGGTATGATATGCAGTCGTTTAAGCCGATGAATTAAGGAATGAGGTAAGAACATGCCAGAACTCCCTGAGGTTGAAACGATTCGAAGGACTTTGGCTGAACACGTGACAGATTTAAAAATCGAAGAAATCAAGCTCATCTGGGCCGCTGCGGTTCATGGATGGGAAGATAAAAAGTTCGAAGATCTTGTTACCGGACGACGGATCAAAACGATAGACCGCCGCGGTAAATACCTGATGATCTTGCTTGAAGATGATTTGACGTTAATCGCGCATATGCGGATGACCGGCCATTTAAATTATTATGCGGATCATCAGGAACCGGAAAAACATACGCATGTGGTTTTTCGGTTGGAACGCGGCGAAGTGCATTTTTCAGACGTGCGTAAATTTGGACGTATTCAAGCCATACCTACACCATTGTGTTTTAGCGAATCCTCTCTGCGCAAACTCGGTCCCGAACCATTGGAAGATGAATTCACACCCGCAGTGCTGAAAAAACGTTTCGGAAAGAAAAAAGTCTTCTTAAAGGCGGCATTACTGGATCAGACTGTCCTCGCGGGAATGGGTAACATCTATGTGGATGAAGCTCTTTTTCTCGCCGGATTATCTCCAGACCGTAGGGTAGACACCCTTTCCGAGCAAGAAATTTCAAAACTGCACCAGGCGATCCAAAATGTCCTTCAGGCAGGAATTGATGCCCGGGGCACATCCTATCGAGATTATCGGGACGCCAATGGCGAAAAAGGATCGTTTCAAGAAGCGCTCCAGGTATACGGAAGGGGCGGGAAGCCCTGCCAAGTCTGTGGGCAGGTGTTAGAACGCAAACGCCTTGCCGGGCGGGGCACGGTTTATTGTTCAAGGTGTCAGAGGTAGTGCTGGGAATGTGGCGAAAGTATATGAATCGAGATAAATTTACGAAAGCAAAAGGGGGATATGAAATGACAGCATTTGCTCAAATTATTAGTTTGATATTTTTCGTCTCGATACTGTTCTTTTTGATTAGCATAGTAAATTTTATGAAAGCGAAGACAAGAAATGACGAAATATTAATTCGAACGCTAGAGAGAGTACTCGAAAGGCTTCCTGAGAGAAAGAAAGAAGAGTTTAAATTTTAAGGGATGGATTCCTGAATCTGAAACTCTTCCTTGATCAGGCTTGAATGTGATTATCGGTTTGCAGTGTGTGTAATTATTTGATGTGGCAAATATTGGCTGCAACGGTTATAATATAGTCGAGAGAGTACAGCAAAGGAGATTGATAATATGGATTATGCATACGTTATAGATAGAAATTCCATTAAGCTTCCAAAGGAGGTTTCAGACAAGCTGAATTTGAAGGAAGGAATGGAATTAAAGGTTTTATCTGACGAAGTGGATGGGGTTTTAATATTGAAGGTTGTTGAAGGGAAAAGAAAGGATTTTTCCGGTATTAAAGGAATCGGCAAAGAGATATGGAAAGATATTGACGCTCAGAAATACGTTACTCAGGAGAGAAACGAATGGAGCTGAAGAAGGGCTTTAAGCTTTTTGTAGATACGGCACCGATTATATATTTTATTGAGGAACATCCGGTTTACATCAATGAAGTTTCCGATATATTTGCTAGAACAGCCGAAGGAACTGTACAGGTAGTTACATCAGTTATTACTCTGATAGAGGTTCTGACAAAGCCATATAAACTTGGGCAAAATTATATAGTTGACGTTTACAAGGATTTCTTCTCCAATTCAAAGGGATTCTCTGTTATGAGCATTAATACCGGTATCGCAGAATTGACTGCAAAGATAAGGGCAGAATTTGGGTTCAAGGTGCCTGATGCTCTTCAATTAGCTATCTTTGAACATAATGATTGTGATTTTTTTGTAACCAATGATAAACAACTCGAGATTTATGACAACAAGAGAGTTTATATATTACCTGGATTCTCGGAACGCCT
>JQID01000008.1 GCA_000770645.1 Desulfosporosinus sp. Tol-M | reverse complement strand
CCATTCACACTTAAATCAATGCCGGTCGTAGAATTGACAATATACTTTGTGGCAGGGCTAACATACTCAGCAAAAATCCAACCCGTTTTGGATTGATAGGTTGTTTTATACCATTGATCTTGCTTTTGGATAAGATCAACCGTCGTGTCTTTCGGAATGGTATCTAGCAAATTTCCTGTAGGTGAGGGGGTATCTCTTAGATTTAGGCCAACTGAAGCGGTGATTGTTCCTTTTTGAGTTTGATAGATGGAGGCGCCTTCATTAGTATTCTCAGCTGGGGGTTCAATTTTCATATGTTCTCGCATGAGGGTATAGACGGAGGGCGGAATATCTTCCTTTTCAGTTAGTAAAAGGGGGGCCTTGAATTTTGAAGCAAGTATCGTACCGGCTACGGCATCAGGAAATGTGATGCCGGAGGCTAAGAAAAGGTCATCTGATTCATAAGTGTCTTTCATATAGGATGTGACTTTGGCATTGGTTTCGTAGCGGTCCAAACCCGCCAAACGCGTTTCAATCGTAAACCCATTTTTAGTTAACCCGGCAGAAGGGATGACAGCTTCCCCGCCGATCACAAATAAATGCTTTGGTGCGATTTCTTTATAGTATTGAATAACGTAATTAGGAAGTGTTGTTGATGTAAGAACGATAGGAATTTGTTTAATCCCGGCAAAGGTAGCGGCGGATAATGCATCCGGAAAATCATCTCCGTTAGCAAGGATGAGTGAATCACTCGATAAATGTTTGGCAAGAAGAATGGAAGTTGCATAACGATCCGCTCCGCCAATACGTTCCCATGGTAAAGCTAATGTATCCAGCTCTTTTTCGATAGAAGGTTGTAAACAAGCGATTCCGCCCAGAAGAATGATTTTTTGCGGCTTTAAGCGAATCAGCTCGTTAAGAACTCGCGGATCAATGGAGTCTCCTTTGGTAAGCAGAATTGGAGCATTTAAGCTTACTGCAAAAGGGGTTGAAGCTATGGCATCCGGGTAATCTGAGTATTCACATAAAATAACCGTTTGAGCTGAGTCCCATCCTTTTTGAGCTATTTGAAGAGCCGTTTCAACCCTGTCTTGTCCGGCAATACGCTCTGCTGGGAAAACTAATGGGCTGGCATTTGTTATTAAAGGTAAGCTTAATATTATAGCTAACGATGTAATGATCGTAAATATAATCTTTTTCACTAAGTTCACCCTTTCCCCTATCGAGAAAATCAAGATATGTAGATTATACCATAAATAACTTATTTTTTAATGAAATTTATAGAAATTATAAGAAAATTATTTCTGAGGAAAAACTGAATAAATACGCTCAAGAATCATAAATGGCAATTTAAAACATCATAATTAGACTATTGTGTCCTATTATGATGTTTATTTAGGGATTACGGCAATAATAAAATATTAATTTGCCGCAAAACTAATGCATAAGTAAACATTATGTATTAGAATAGAGACATGAAGAATGAAAGGATGAGGGTAATGAATTCTAAGACCGTTTCTATTTTAGGCGATGAGGCTAAAGATTTGTTAGAACACAAATGTATGACTATTCCCAAAGAGCTTCTTCATCTTCCCGGAGCCGATTTTATCGACCGGATAGTTAGTATGACAGACCGATCGAATAATGTCTTGAGAAATTTGGCAACGCTTTTTAATCATGGACGCTTAGCCGGCACAGGATATCTTTCCATATTACCTGTAGACCAAGGGATAGAACACTCTGGAGCTGCTTCTTTTGCACCGAACCCTATCTACTTCGATCCGGAGAACATAGTCAAACTTGCCATTGAAGGTGGGTGTAACGCAGTCACTTCAACTTTAGGAGTCTTAGGAGCGGTATCACGCAAATATGTTCATAAAATCCCGTTCATTCTCAAAATTAATCATAATGAACTTCTTACCTATCCTAATTCCTTTGACCAAAGGCTATTTGCATCCGTTGAGCAGGGTTTCCAACTGGGGGCTTTGGGAATAGGTGCGACAATTTATTATGGCTCTCAAGAGTCAAGCCGACAAATTGAAGAAATCAGCGCCGCCTTTAATCGGGCGCATGAACTGGGCATGTTTACGGTGCTTTGGTGTTATTTGCGGAATGATGGGTTTAAAAAGGATGGCGTTAGCTATGACGCTTCCGCTGATTTGACGGGGCAGGCCAACCATCTAGGTGTTACGATCGAGGCGGATATAGTAAAACAAAAACAGGCTATTAATAACGGAGGGTACGTTGCTTTAGGATTTGGCAAGACAAGTAAGCTGGTTTACTCTCAATTGACGACTGACCATCCGATCGATTTAACTCGCTATCAAGTTGCCAATTGCTATATGGGGAGAGCTGGACTGATTAATTCCGGCGGTCCTTCAGAGGAAAATGATTTACAACAGGCTGTGAAAACTGCTGTTATCAATAAAAGAGCCGGTGGTATGGGAGTGATATGCGGCAGAAAAGCATTCCAGAAACCCATGGAAGAGGGTATTGAAATAATTAATGCGATCCAAAATGTCTACCTTGAGGAAGGGATTACCATAGCTTAACGAGGAATAGAGACAGCGTTCATAAGAAAGGGGATGTGCCGAAGCTTTAAGATTTGGCGCATCCCCTTTTGAAACTATAAACTAACTCAAAAGCAGCTTTATCTTCTTTAGATGATGAAGTAGAATATAGAGAATAGCCCCAACACAACCGGAGATATGAGGGAAGACAATGTATCCAACAAATCTAAACTATAAAATGCCGGCGGAATGGGTCAAGCACGCGCGTACCTTTATTTCTTGGCCGGTTCAGTCCTCGATGTGTTATCCGGAGAATTATGACGAGGTTTGCCATGGCTATGCCGAAATTATTCAGGTTATTGCTGAATTTGAACCAGTGACGATTGTTGGAAATCTTGCTGATTCGGAAAAGCTCTCGCGATTATTCCAGAATGATCAGATTGAAATTCTTTTTATCGAGCATAATGATGCCTGGCTGAGGGATAATGGGCCGACATTTCTGAGCCATGCTACAGGGGAAGGCGCAGGGGTTAATTGGCAATTTAATGCCTGGGGCGGTAAATATGCGCCGTGGGATTTAGATAATCAGGTTGCTCCTCAAATGCTTAACTCTATCGGACTGAATTGCTTTGATGCTCCCCTTGTGATGGAAGGGGGTTCCATCCATGTGGACGGAGAGGGGACGCTGCTGACCACGGAGCAGTGTCTCCTGAATCCCAATCGAAATCCGGAACTAACGAGAGAACAGATTGAAGCGGAATTAAAGAAATTCTTGAATGTGCGTAAAGTAGTCTGGCTGAAAAACGGGTTAGACGGGGACGAGACGGACGGCCATATTGACAATATCGCCTGCTTTGCGGCACCGGGTAAGATTCTGATTCAGATTTGTGACGATCCTGAGGACGAAAATTACGTGATTACCCAAGGGAACTTAAAGATCCTGAGTGAGGAAACCGATGCCCTGGGAAGAAAATTCGAACTTATCCCCATCCAACAGCCTCCGAAATTGTGCGATCCGGAGACTGCTAAGCGCTATACCTTGAGTTATCTGAACTTTTATTTTGTCAATGGGGGACTGATTTTGCCCGTTTTTGGGGGGATTGCCGCAAAAACCGACCGTTTAGCTGTGCAGGTGTTGGGTAAACTCTTCCCCAAAAGGCGGATTCGCACCGTTAATGGCATGGCGCTTATCCGGGAGGGCGGCAATGTGCATTGTATAACTCAACAGTTGCCGGAGGGTGTTGGATGAGAAATGTAAAAGTGGCTGCCACGCAGATGAGCTGTTCGGGAAGCATCACTGAAAATATTGGCAAAGCGGATGTATTTGTTCGGGAAGCAGCAAAGATGGGCGCTCAAATTATTCTGCTCCAGGAACTGTTTGAGACCCCGTATTTCTGTCAAAAGGAAAAATCCGCCTATTATATCTATGCGACGGAATTAGAACAGAACAAAGCGGTTCAGCATTTTAAACAAGTAGCAAAAGAGCTTCAGGTGGTGCTGCCGATCAGCTTCTTTGAGAAAAAAAACCAGGCCCGCTATAATTCTCTGGCCGTCATTGATGCGAATGGAGACGTGTTGGGGAAATATCGCAAGAGTCATATCCCGGATGGTCCGGGTTATGAAGAAAAATTCTATTTTAATCCAGGAGACACGGGTTTTAAGGTCTGGGATACCCGCTATGCCAAAATTGGGGTCGGGATCTGCTGGGATCAATGGTATCCTGAAGCCGCGCGATGTATGGTCTTAATGGGTGCGGAGCTGCTCTTATATCCGACGGCTATCGGCTCCGAGCCCCAAGATGGGTCCATCGATTCCAAGGATCATTGGCAGACTTGTATGCGCGGGCATGCCGCTGCAAATCTGATTCCGGTGGTGACCTCAAACCGGATTGGGGTTGAGGAGGACGAAGATTCCAGGATCACCTTCTATGGCTCTTCCTTCATTGCCGGGCCGCAAGGGAACAAGGTGGCGGAAGCAAGCCGGATAGAAGAAACTGTCTTGGTTGCTGAATTTGATTTGGAGAAGCTGGAGACTCAGAGGCTGGAGTGGGGAATTTTCCGGGACCGGCGGCCTGACTTATACGGACTGATCTCATCCTTTGATGGAGAGTTCACCATTAAGTGACACATTAGCAATCCATACGGGAATTCCCATTTTTGAAACCCATCTCAAATCAAATCAAAAAGTTCTTTCAGTTCTTGTTCGGATAATTTGGAGAGCAAGGTTTCCCCCGATTGGATGACCGAATCAATCAGCGATTTTTTCTTAGCTTGCAAAGCATTAATTTTTTCTTCGACTGTTCCTTGGGCAATGAGTTTGATCACCTGAACGGCGTTTTTTTGGCCGATGCGGTGTGCACGGTCAGTGGCTTGATCTTCCACAGCGGGGTTCCACCAGGGGTCGTAGTGAATGACCATATCTGCTCCGGTTAAGTTTAAGCCTGTGCCACCTGCTTTTAAAGAAATCAGGAATACTTTTCCCATCCCTTCATTGAAGGAATGGGCCATTTTTAAGCGTTCCATAGCTTTAGTGGAACCCGAAAGATAGAAATGCTCAATACGCTCTGCGCACAGATAGTTTTGGATGATGTCCAGCATCGTCGTAAACTGGGAGAAAAGCAAAATCCGGTGACCGCTATCGAGAGCGCTTGTGAGGATTTCCTGTAAGAGCAGCATTTTGCCACTCTCCCCGGTATAATTTTCCAGAAATAAGGCCGGGTGACAGCATATTTGTCTAAGTCTGGTCAGAGCAGCCAGGATTTTCATGTGGCTTTTGTTATAACCTACGGTTATAATTTCCCGGGCTATTTTCCCTTTCGCTTCCTGTAAATAGGCTAAGTATAATTTTTTCTGGTCTTCCGTCAAGGGAGCGCTAAGTAGGGTTTCAATCTTGTCGGGTAGCTCTTTGAGGACATCTTTCTTCAGTCGTCGTAGAATGAAGGGTTTGGTATGGCGACTTAATTCCACAAGAGGTTGAGAGTCCTCGCCTTTGATAATCGGTATTTCGTATTTTTTACGGAACCCCTGGTGGGAGAGGAGAAAGCCCGGCATAATGAAATTAAAAAGGGACCAAAGTTCGGAAAGCGAGTTTTCGATCGGCGTTCCCGTCAGGGCAAAATAACCCTGGGCTTGAATCTGTTGGACAGATTTTGCGTTTAGGGTTTGCGGATTTTTGGTGTGCTGAGCCTCGTCTAAGAAACAGTAGGAAAATTTCAACCCGGCAAATTTATCGATATCCCGCCGCAGTATAGGGTAGGAAGTGACCACTAGGTCCCATTGTTCTTCCAGATCGGATAATCGGTTATGTCGTTCCTGGGGGGTGCCTTCCACTACCAGAACTTGCATGGAGGGGGTAAATTTCCTGGCTTCCTCTTGCCAGATATAGATCAATGACGTGGGGGCAATGACCAACGCGGGTCCTGGAACATTATGCTTTTCCGATAAAATAAAAGAGAGGACCTGTAAGGTCTTGCCCAACCCCATATCATCGGCCAAAATGCCACCTAGACCAAACGAAGCCAGAGTTTTTAACCATTTGAAGCCGGTCTTCTGGTAATCCCTTAATACATGCTGCAATTCTGCGGGGATTTCGAACTCCCCGTCTTGGGGTTTGAGGATGCTTTGGACTAATTGTTTAAAGGCTATATTGCGACGCACCCCCGGCAGGTTAGCATGACATAAAAAGCTGTCAATATACATAGCCCGGTAGCTTGGCAAATTGAGCACTTTAGTGTTCAGATCCTCGGCGTCAAGGTCCAAGTAATCCAGAAGTTGAGCAACAGAAGTCAACTCAGTCTGGTTTAAATCAAGGAAAGAGTCATCCCTGAGGCGGTGGTATTTCTTCTTCAATTGGAGGGAATGAAAAATATCCGCTAATTCGTCTTGTTCAATATCATTGCATTGGAAGGAAACTTCTAAGATATTCAAGGTTTCGTCTAAACTTACCTGACCGGAGAACGTGGTAGAGGTTCGGATTTTGACTTTGAATTGATCGGAGTAGTATATTTCCGCAAGGAGTCTTAGTTGAGGAAGCCAGGTCACTGTAAATTCAAAGATTTTATCGTCGTCTTCAAGGTGAATTTGACCTTTGGAAACAATAAAATCGGCTTGTTCAAGGATGTTTAGGATTTTTCGCTCTTGGTCTACAGAGCGGATGAGGATCACAGTACTATCTGCTGAATTATTGAGGGTTTCCCGGGTAGAAGCAAATGGATTAATGACAGTATTACCATAGTGAAATTCCAACCGGGCAGTGATTCCCATATCCTTTGCGCGATCAAAGTAGATACTTGCTTGTAAGGGTTCGCGGTTGAATTTGTCCTCCAGGGTGGGGTCAATAGATACTTGACCCAGTTTTCCGAGTAAAGGCAGAGCTTCCGAAACGAAAAACTCTTTCTGTGCCGCTGAAATGACAAGACTGGTCGTGGATCCTTTGCGGAGAGCCGTTAAAATAGGGGGGAGAAGATCTTTTTGGGTAGGGGAAGCCTGATAAATGTTTTGCCGGTAGGAGTAGTAACTGCCATCTGATGTAAGTTGGAGAGGTATTTCGTCACTTTCTACTGCCAAAGAAAGATCTTGCCCCTGGGTCTGGAGGGAGAACTCCAAAGGCAGCTCACGCCGGATAATTTGGGTGAGAAGTAGGGGGGAGGAGCTGATGCCCCAAAGAAACACTTTGTCCCCTAAGGCGTCCAGAAATTTAGTCAGGTAATACCCACTCAGCGGCAAAGATTTTTGGCATAGGGGGGAAGCGGTAGACAAGGTCCCTTGCATTTCCGTTAAAGCTGTATGCTGCTCAAACATTTCCAGGAGCATGGCGATGAGCGCTTGATCTTCTTCCTTAAAGGATTGGTGCGATGGTTCAAACGTAAACTGTTTGCCGAATTCAAGAGATCGCCCTTTTTTAATAGAATAGATGAATTGTTCAATGTTCTTAACCACATATAGTCGCTGGAGACCCAGTTTGAGTTGAATTTGGGCGGAAACCCGGTGACCGGGGATGATTTGGAGTTCTACGACGAGGGTTACCTCTTCTTGGGGAATTTCCTGGTGATGATTGGAAAATATCTCCAAGAGATCTTCCGCGATGCGGTTATGGACTATACGATCAGAACTAGCCGTGGGTAGTTCCTGCTGGGCTGCTTTTAATACGGCGATGACATGTTTGCATGCCTTCGGTGAGCCTGTAAAGGCTGGGCAAGTGCAACGGTAGGAGCGTATAGAGGAATCTTTCTCAAAAGATACTTGAACGGCATAACGCAATCCTCCAATGACATTAGCGCTCACCAGACCATTATCAGGGAAGAAGATGAAATTTCTGACCCTACCTGCTGTATAATAGGAAAAACCCTTCTCATATACTCGACCATTATCGGCAAGATCCAGAATTTGTTGTTCAGAAATGTTAAAGCGAGGCATGAAATACTCCTTTTAGCGGGTTATTCTATGTATGAAGGATATCTATTAAGGATATCATACTTGAGGGTTACCAGTCTATTTCATACTCGTGATAATCTATCCATATACTAAATGTTAAAGCGTTGTAAGATTGTATTAACGGAAAGATAGCAGGAGAACGGGACATATATGTAGAAGTGATACTACGTTCAAGAAGAGTAAGAACCAAAGCTAGGAGGGGATGTTCCGTGCTTATTACCTGCGATAACAGCATGCAAATGGGCTATATTTATTTGATGCCCAATGAGACGATTGCTGAGTACACCCTCGAGAAAAGTGATATCGGACTATATTATGATGTAAACAGTCTTAGTATCCCAAGGATCAAATGGCTGGGCATGGGTCATAGTTTAAATCAAATGCGTTTGGCGACTAAGACGTATCGAGAGGCTGTTGATAATGCCTTTCATTGTGAATATTGGAATGATCTGGATAGCGAAGGGTATATGATTGGAATCGAACTGTATTTGACGGAGGAACTATTCTTGCCTTTAGTAGCGCATCAAGCTTTCAAACTTTACGATACACATTGGCGTAACCGTGATTTCAGAGTTCTTACCTTGGATGCGTATCATGATGTGCTTAATAAAAATAATATTATTTATCCCTTAACCGCTGAAAAAGACGCTTTTGTAATAATAGCCATTGATCCTTTATCCAAGGTGGGTAAGATTATGGCCCTTATCTCTGCAAGGGATGATATATATCCGATAGAATATTTACAGAAACCACTGTTTATGTTAGCTAATTCAAGTCGATATTTCAACAGGGATTAAGTAGAAGAATTAAATGAACATTACCGAATAATAGTGTCAAAAAAATGTTAGAAGAGGGGTACAGAATTAATTATGCTTACGGTTGAAAAAATCGGCGGAACGTCAATGTACCAATTTCACAATGTGCTCAATAACATTATAGGATACCCGAGCTCCTTAGGATTCCGTTACGGGAGAGTCTTTGTTGTCTCCGCCTATGCGGGAGTAACCAATATGCTCCTTGAAGATAAAAAAACAAAAGCTCCGGGTATCTATCAACATTTTATTAATGGTGAAGAGTATGAAATTTCCATCGATCATCTGTTAAGCGAGGCCCTCAAAATTAATAAATCTTTTATCGACATTGGCCTGGATGAAAAAGTATGTCGTGATTTTCTGGTCGAACGAATCATACAAACAAAGGCTTATCTCAACAGCATGGAAGATATCATCGCCTCTGGGTATGTCGGGCGGGACAGTATATTCTCCGCTGCCAGGGAGTTGCTGGCATCCATTGGTGAGGCGCATTCAGCCTTTAATACGGTAAACATACTCCGTAACAACGGTATTCTCTCAGAGTTAGTTGATCTAACGGGTTTTCGCGATTCTCAACAACTTTCGATCAGCGAACGTATTGAGAAATCCTTCAGATATGTAAATCCTCAGGAGGCGATACTTGTTGCCACCGGCTATACAAAAGGGATCGAAGGGATCATGCGGGAATATCAAAGGGGATACTCAGATATAACCTTTTCGAAGATTGCCACACATCTTCAAGCAGATGAAGCAATTATCCACAAAGAATTTCATTTATCCTCTGCCGATCCCATAATCGTGGGCGTGGATAAAGCTATTGTCGTAGGTAGGACAAACTACGATGTTGCCGACCAACTGGCGGACATTGGAATGGAAGCCATTCATCCTAATGCTTCGAAACCGTTAGAAATGGCGGGAATTAATCTGCGCATTAAGAATACCTTCGACCCGGATCACCCTGGAACAGTGATCTCCAATGACTATATTGGTCCCCAAGCGAAGATTGAAATCATCGCCGGTTCCGATAAAATCGTGGTCCTGGAAATTCATGATACATCAATGGTCGGAGAAGCAGGGTTTGATTTGGAAATTATGAGGAAGTTTAAGAGTCATAATATCAGTTACATCATGAAAGCTACTAACGCCAATAGTATCTCGCTCGTGATCTGGGAATCAGATTTGAACGACCACTTGGTACCGGAACTGGAAGCTGTATATCAAACGGTTACCGTTCAGGAGGCGGCGATCGTCTGTGTGATTGGCTCCAATATTGCTATGCCCAAGATTCTGGCCAGAGCGGCGAATGCCTTGGCTAAAAACGGGATCAACATTAAATGTGTGTCCCAGTCGCTGCGCCAGGTGAATATGCAATTTGTCGTCGATCGAGAAATGTATAGAAAGGCAATAAT
>JQID01000149.1 GCA_000770645.1 Desulfosporosinus sp. Tol-M | reverse complement strand
TGTTGTTGGAGGTGAAGCAGTAATTACCGCGAGTCAGGAAAGTACACTTAGAAACGCTTTGAGGTAATTGAGGTAATTGCTGTATTAATAAACGAATACCATTTTGAAGGAGGTGGGTGTGACAAAATTAGTAGTTAGGCAATTAGAAAATTTAAAGAAAAGGAAGGATTAAAGCGATGAGAAAGATCAAAAAAATAAGTTCTCAGTTCTTTTCATTAATACTTATAGTTTTTATGCTTCTTAGCAATGTGCCGCTGGCTTTTGCAGAAACAGCAACGGGGTATAAATATTTTTACCCACCAGAGACGAACCCTCAAGCTCCAGTATTAACGACTTTGGCCGGTACTACCGGTTTATCCGGCGGGGCGTATTTATGCGCAAACAGTAGTATTGCTGACTATAGTTTTGGAGGTTATACGCTTGATTCTAGTAATCCAAGCACAAATCCTAATTACGATTCCTCAAAAGAAATGAAAGTCGGAGTACTATCAAACGGCAGTGAAGTGCCGGGCTATTCCGCTGAAGAATACACCGGTACCGACGGAAATGGTGTAGATATCTTACCGAATATTGAAATCAGCTTTGCCAAAAACGTCATTGATGCTACTAAGTATGTATATATAAATGGAGCAGCTACTACTACTTCTTACTTAGATTACAATAAGTCTAAAATCACATTATGGAAAGAAAATGCTGATGGGACGGAAACACAATTGAGTAATACAATTCGGAGTAGTACCACTTCAACGTCACTTACTGCTTTTTTTGTCTCGCCGGAAAATAATCTGGAATATAACACTTCCTACAAAATCAAAATTGACTCTGGAATCATACCTAGAAATTCGGCTTGGAGTACAGCAACTCAGTCGATGACAAATGCAACAACCTATGCCTACGAAATCAAGTTCAAGACAAAAGCAATGACCCCAGTTTGGGCATCGGGTGAAGTTCTCACTGCTACCCCCTCAGAGACTTCAGTACAATTGAATTGGCCGCAACCGAGTAATACGGCGAAAGTAGCCGGTTTTCAAGTATTGAAAAATGGTACCAATATTACACCCACTATATTGCCGATCAGTGAAGTGGGGTATACTGTTACTGATCTGACAGCCGAAACAGGTTATACATTTACCCTCAATGCCGTGGACAGTAGCAATAACATATTGGGTAGTCTTACAGCTCAAATGACGACAACACAGGCTACCCACCAAGATACCACTCCTCCAAGCTGGACGGATAAAACGCTTACTGCCACGAACTTCACAGCAACAAGCATTACCCTAACTTGGGGCGGGGCGGGCGATGATAGCGGTATAATAGGTTATAGAATTCTGGCGAATCAAAACACGGTTACGAGTTCTATTGCCGGTTCTTCGTCATCTTATACAGCAATTTCTCTGACCCCAGGTACTGCCTATACCTTTAAAGTCGAGGCCAAGGACGCTGCAGGCAACTGGAGTACTGACGGGCCTGAAATTACTGCATCTACACTTGCTCCCCTGGGGGCCACTGATGTGGCGATGACTCAGGGAACTGCAGTAAATTTTGAAGATGGTATTATAGTAACCCCCACGCAACTGCAGGGAAGCGGTACAGTGGCAGTGAGAAATGCCAACTCTGAAGTGCCCAACTTGCCCTATGATCTTTATCCGTCGCATGGCTCCTACTCTGCAACCGGGAGTTACTACGGGGTCAATGTCAAAGCGGATGGGAGCGGACCGGTACCGAACAAGGTAGTTATCTCCGTACCTGTCAATATCCCGACCGGGACAGATCTGACCAAGGTTGGAGTACACATCCTGGATCAGACGCCAACCCAGGAGGCTCAAACCGGTTTTAATTCCTGGGTCTATCAGCCTTCAACAGACCTTTCGGAGATATCCAAAAATATTATAAAATTCAGTATCGAAAACTTTGACAGTCAAGGCCAGAACGTCATCTTTGGCGTCTTTTATGATCCGTATCCATCGAAAGTTGTCGATACTTCAAAAGTCGTATCTATGACGGATACATCAGTGACTTTTAGGGTAATAGCGGTAGATTTCAGCGGAATCAGCAAATTCAGCATTCTGCGCAATGGCGTATACATCGGGGACAATACCCAGCCGATTATCCGGATAGCTGAGACCGGGTATCAGACCACGATTACGGATACACCGCCGGGTCCGGGCACCTACACCTATCGTATCGAGGCGTTTGATTCTTTCGGCAACCATAGCTCGCAAGGCGACTTTGTACGAACAGTACAATTTGGCGGCGATACCAGTACGGAAGCCATGCAGGCAGCAACCATAGCAGCTTTGCAGGATGGTTCATTGATTGAATATCGAAAAGGTGAAAGCGCCGACTGCGTAACCAGATCTTTTAGAGTACCTCTCAACGGAGTGAAGTCACCGGTCAGCACGAATATTAGCATTACCTGGGCCTCCAGCCGTCCGGATGTTTTAAGCATTAATAATGCCGGAGCCGGTTTCAATGCAACTGTGACAAAACCTGTCGGCGAAAATACAGTAAATATTGATATAACGGCTACGGTCTCCGGGGCTTATCCGTCGGATGCGAAAACGGTCGTGATTCCGGTTACTGTTAAGTGGCTGCCGGAAGCCTATGTAGAATCGATGACGGAACTTAATAATGCCATTGCCAATCCGCTGGTTAAAACAATTCTCCCTGCTTTGTATATTAAATGGAGTGATAGAACAACACCTCTTGTTCTGGACTTCCAGGGAAAAACCCTGAAGTTGCCGGTGGATAAGGCGAATAACACCATCTTTGCAGGGTATAACGCCACCTTATGCAATGCGACGTTTGACGCGAGCGGTATCTTAATGGACGGGGAACATGCCCTGATTGAATTAACAAATTATCATACCGAGAGCAGTGTAAGCATGGACAATATTACTTTTATCGGTACGGAGAACAGTCAGTATATTATACAAGCTTTAACTCGGGATGTAAGTATTACCAACTGCCATTTTGGAGTTACTGCGGAAGCACCAATCTTTATAAGAAATAATGCTAACCGCAGTGACACGTTCACCCCATCTTCAGTGACCATCACCGGCTGTACTTTTGATAATAAAGGCAAGCCTGGCTATGCTGTCAAGGCTGACAATGGCTTCCTTAATATGAGCAACAACACGATTAAGGGTTACCAGGGCCTGATCAACGGTTCTTCTTCGGCGGGTGTTTTGCTTAAGGATGACGTGAACGCCAGCCTGAATGACAACACTATCAGTGGCTGCGCGGACGGGGTAAAAGTCCTGACCGGCGACACCGTGGATTATCAGACCGGCACGAACATGACAACTTGGCAGCCAATATTAACTCAAAAGACGGTCTATGCCCAGGTAAACGGGATGACTATCCAGGATGCAGCCGGTGCGGAGACAGCAGGGGCAGCGTTAGTATCCGGAAATCTGATCACACCGCCTATAGCTGAAGGCTCACTGGCTGTAGATATCCTCAATGGGGCGGATCCGGCTAATCTGGCTGTGCTTTACCAAAATGCGTCGGGTTCTCTGGAACCGCCGGACCTGAGTGCGGATACAACCAATAACAGTCTGGGCCAGCCTATAGAGATTACCTTTACAGATGATAGTGCCTGGACGGGTGCAATCATGAGCGTTTCGCTTGACGGCACAGCCCTGACGGCCGGCAGCCAATATACTGTAAGCGCAGGGAAGATCACTATTGCTGCAGCTTCCTTTTCAACGGTCAAAGATTATGCGGTTAAAGTAACGGCAACCGGGTATGCCCCGACGTACATGAAGCAAAGCATCACTGCCATACCACTCTTGACACCGCCGGTTATCACCATTTCGGATATATTGCGGACACAGAGTGATGCACAACCAAGGGGGACAGCGAACATTAATTTCAAAGATGATCCTGCCTGGCGCAGTGCTATCACCGGCATAACCTATGAATGGCCAGGTATTCTATATAAATTAAATGTAAATGACTCGGACTATATCATTACTCCCGGCAATATCAGCGTATCTTTTGACTGGTTTAATATGTCAATAGGCAAAAACCTGTTCATAGTCCATGCCAATGGGTATGCGGATACGTCTGCGACAATGAATAATATCCTGCAGGCTCCGGCTTTGGTTCCGGACACTTCAGGCAACAGCGCGGGGCAGGATATAGATATTTTCCTACCGCCTAATGTGTATGATATTAATTCCCCATACGCATTTGATATCTCCTATATGTATGAGATCAGGAGTATCGCCGTTGATGGCGTAAAACTAAATGGCGAGCAGTGTACAGTTTATAATGACGGCTATATCCATATCGACGGTAGTGTCTTCCCGGAGGCTAAAAACTATATAATAGAGGTCAAGGCTACAGGTTACACAGATGCCACCGTAACTCAGGAAATTACGGCTGGTGTGCAGAGCCAGGTCAGGGTCAAAGCGGATATCACGGATAATGTTTTCGGCAAGCCGATTGATCTGACCTTTACTACGGATCCGGATGTTTCGGATTGGAGCAGCACTATCACAGGGATTAGCGTCAACTCTGTGCCCCTGACGGCGGAACAGTACACCATAACCAGCGGGCAGATCGAACTTGCGGCAGCGGCTTTCCCTCCTGGCGGGACAACTATAACAGGGACTTACACGGCCGGCGGCAGGTATACGATCACAATCCAATCCGCTAAGTATTCACCTGTTACCGTAAACCAGTATGTCGGCTCGGAACCTGTATTTTCTCCACCGTTCCTGTACAGGGATAAAACCAACACGATTGTGGGTAATCCAATCGATGTAACCTTTACAGACGATCCGGCCTGGCGCAGCGCCATTAATAGAATCGTAATAGATGATCGTGTAAATGATACTCAAACAGATTTAACTCCGGATAAGTACATTATAACTGCCGGCAATATTCAGTTTTTGCCAGGGGTATTTGCACATGCAGGTAGTTACTATGTAAGAGTTTTTGCTAACGGATATTATGATAAGAGTGTGGATCAGTATATTTTCAATGAAAAGATCATGAATCCGCCGGATTTAACCGCCGACAGCACGAACCATGTCCTGAGTCAGGCCATAGATATTACCTTCACAGATGCCAACTGGCGCTACTATATCAGCGGTGTCAAGGTCAACGATGAATTATTGAGCAGTGACCGGTATCAAATAACTGCGGGTAATATTCAGATTGCTCCCGAAGTATTCACTGAGCCGGGAAAATACACAATCACGGTAGTCGCCCCGTCTGCGCCTGGCGTGTACGATTCTACTACCGAGTATATGCCGTATTCCTATTATGACGCTGTAGTGGAGCAGACGATCCTAAGACCGGTTTACAGTGTAACAGTTAAGGATAATGTTGCTTATACTTCAGGAGAAAACAACGGAATCAAAAACATGACGGTTAAAGACGGAGCCATCGGGTTCAAATACTTCAGTATAAATACAACTCCTATAGCACCTTATGCCAAGGACGTGGTCGCGGTATTTGTACAGTTACGGAACAATTGCCAGATTGCAATCAGCGCTCCTTCGGTCAACTGTACCAATCCTTCCAGTGCCAAAGCAGGCTTTAACGTTTTGCCGGGAGATGTGATCAAAGTCTATATTGTTGATGATCTGACTAATGATAATAACCGCAATCCGTTTATTCTCCAGTGATTTAGCAGTTAACTTTAACTGGGTGATTTCAATGTTATTAAGGCAGAAGCCCTGCCTGAATTTCAGGCGAGGCTTCTGCAAAATGAATACATATTCAATCTTATAAACTAAGGGGCCTAATCTTAAAGGAAGGTTAATTATGGGACAGCAGAAGATTAAATTGGTAATTATTTATCCAGGTTTACCTGTAGGCTCTCTGGTATTGGGTAACGGTGTTATCTTAATAAACATGTGGATGGCAGAAAAAATTGCAAAAAATAACAAGTAAAAATCGTTAACATTCTCTGAATGTGGGTACTGATCCCGATGCAGTGGTGAGTCAGACGATCCTGTCGTTATTATCATGTAAAATGGAATTATTGTAAGCTAAGTTAAAAGCTCCGCATTGGTAGATAGTGCGGAGCTTTTTATAGTCTATTTACAATTATTTTTCCAGGGAGGACTAAAATCAGACTTTTTAAACTCTACTTTTAATCTATCTGCAATATCTTTTTTTTGTTCTTCAGTATATTTACCGCGAAATTCATCAGTCAGAAGATCTTCATCTACCCATAGTACCTGGTCGGGTTGATCAAAATCGTGTCTCAGTTTCATAGTTTCGAAGGTGTTTTTCAACGAACTGATCCAGTCCAGTATTACTTTACTAGGATAACCATTGGTTTGCATTTGTTGGATAACTCCAATTAGATCCTGATTTTCTTTATTATTGATAAATTGTAATAAATCTGAAGGAATACTTGATATCTTGTTTGATGTAACATGTTCCGGATCGCTTATTAGGCCAAAAATATAGTCAAGAGATGAGTCATACAACTCAGTAAGACGTAAAATTGTTGTAAAATTAGGTTCGCGCCTTCCTATTTCCCAGGAAGCAACTGTAGATCTGTCAACTCCAAAGAGTTTGGCTACAGCTTCTTGGGTAATATCCTTCTGTATTCTTAACGTTCTTAACCTCTCTCCCAGCATATTCACTAGTCATCACCGCCAAAAATATAATAGCGTATTTACAGAATTATTACAATATTACTGAGATAATTGACATAGTATGACCGTGACAATTGAACACAGACTTATGATGCTTCACAAAGAATCAGAGCCCCGAAATATTGGGGATGCTTGACAATAGGAGCTGTCGGGGTTATCATGGTGGTGACAGATAGACACGATAATAAATGATCTATTTGGCATCATTTTTAAGGAATGGTGTTGATGCTATGCATTGAGATTAAATGGTTTCTATATAAAAGAGAACATATATCTGCAGATTGAGCGTTATTGAGAAAGGTGGAAAAGTGATGTTTAATACGATTATGTTAAGAAAGACCCGTAAATCGATCGTGTTCATGATCTTGTCACTGGTATTAGTTCTCAGTGTCGTGCTTTCCCAAGCTGCTTTGGCAGTAAATGCTCCCGGTGATAAAGGCATTAATTTCAGCGGATATGCCTTTGTCTCGGGAAACCAGAATTATAATCTAAAAGTATTTTTGGACAAAAACTGTGCCAGCTGTTTAGATGCCGGCTATTTCAAAGTGCATGACATGACGGATAACGATGATAAAACAGTAACTTTATACGGAACATCTTCGGATAAACCAACAAGCGCTAGCTGGTATCCGACAGGTACCTGCGCCTTGTTGAAAATTTCTGGTCTGGAAGCTAATCATGAATATAGAGTAACAGTCAGCAACAGCGTTTATGCCAATAACGGGTTTACTTTGGGGCAAATGGCTAAGAACAAGGATTGCGTATTTTACTTCGAAGCACCTGATTCAAATGGAGCTTATACATTAACTCCGAGAGTTACTGTATATCCTTCCGATGGTACCAGCAATTTGGCCTGGGAAGGAAATGCGCTCTTTACAACGAACAGACCAATGCAAATAGATCCTGATAATCTAGGGTACTTTAAGAAATATTATAATAGCGCTTGGCAGGATAATCTTGATCAAACTTTTGATGCTAATGCAGTTACTAATGCATATGGTTATTTGAGGCAGGTAATGGATATACCGAATACATGGTATTACCCGGAGACAACCAGCGGCACAAGCGGAGGTGTTTCTTATAATTTGAATAATGCCAATGATAATGGTGCCGCAGTTAATTTCCGTTTGCAGCTGCCTTATCTGAAGCCAGTAGTCGGGGGCTCGTATACCAATTATAACCCTGCAGCCGGATATTATGCGTTCTCCACCAATGCTTACGATATACCGGCAAAACTGGCGAAACCAACAGTTGCCACCGGTGCGAACAGTGGGGAGATAACTGTCACAGTTACTAAGGGAACCAGCTCAAATTATCCAATTGCGACAGAATACAATTTTTACGTTTGCAGTGACAAGTATTTCTTTGATGGTACGGCTACATTGACGAACGGCACTCCCTATTCAAATAGTAGTTCATCTTTTAACTACACTATTACCGGACTGACACCCGGAGCCAACTATTATGTTGTGGTTGCTCCTGTAATATCCAGTGGATTCGGTGAAGGCGGGTATTCCCCAGCTTCGGTACAGGTTCAGGCCCATTCATGATCCAGCCCAGATGTTAATAAGTTTTTTTTCATCTGAAAATTAATGAGGGTGTCCTAGGAAACGATCTTGGGATACCCTTGTTGTTATTAATTAGGGATTACATGTATTTTTGAATTAGTTATTTTGGCTAAGTTTGAACTCATATTTAATATCATTGGTGTTTGATTGTAAACTGAAATTCAAATTTCGCTCCAGATGCTATTATCGTTTAGATAAACTTAAAGTCTAGAGCGGTACTAATCTAAATCGGCTTAGAACAAACTGGGACGATCCATACCAATCTATACCAATCTAGACTCTATTGACAAAGACTGTTACCTACTTTAAACTAAAATCGGATTATCATTTTTTTGATAATTTTTTCAATCGAAAATCATGTTAGGGATATCTAGGTTCACCTATGGCCTAAAGGAGAGGAGCTAAAAAATTGAGAGTTCTTGTGTGTATTGATGATACCGATAATTTTGACAGTAGGGGAACAGGAGAATTAGCAACTATCATCTCCGAAGCTGTAGAAGAAAATGGATGGGGAAAATGTGAACCTGTAACAAGACA
>JQID01000104.1 GCA_000770645.1 Desulfosporosinus sp. Tol-M | reverse complement strand
TGACAGTGAATTAGTTTACCACCTAACATAAAAATCCAGTAGAATATTAACGAATATTTTACTAGGAGGAATGAAAGGTGTGATCATTGAATTGGACATGTATTCATCAATTCGAACCCGATATTTAGAAGGTGAATCCATAAGATCAATTGCTAGATGCTTAAAGATTTCAAGACCTACAGTAAAGAAATACTGTGAAGGGGCCACTCATCCAGAAGTACGGAAAACATATCAGCGAGAACCCGACATAATTACACATGACATCAATTCCTTTATTGTTAGCTGCTTTAACCAGGATGAAGTTGAAAATTTAAGAAAGCAAAAACATACGGCTAAGAAGATCTACGACCTTTTAATATCTGAAAAACATTTCGTTGGATCTTATTCCTCAATTCGCAGGGCGGTTAGTAAGCTTAAAGCCGAAAGGACAGTCCCGCCACAAAGCAGCGTTCCACTTTCCTATAAGCCTGGCGAAGCGGTTCAAATTGACTGGGGTGAAGCAACGGTCTATCTCGACGGACAAAAGACTAAAGTGCACACATTCTGTGGTAGGCTTTGCTATAGTTGCGATATATTTGTCCAAGCATACAAAGCAGCTAATGAAGAATCATTTCTAGAGGCGCAGCAGCTGATGTTTGATTTTTTTAGTGGTACGCCAAAGCGATTAATTTTTGATAATGCAAAAGTTGCCGTCAAAGAAGGCTTCGGCCTTTATGCAAAGCCTCAAGATAAATACCTTTCATTTAGTTCTCACTATGCAGTTTCACTGGACTTTTGTAATCCCGCTAGTGGAAATGAGAAAAGTCTGGTAGAAAATTTAGTCGGTTATTCCAGAAGAAACTTTCTGGTACCTGTTCCTAGAGTGGTCGACATGGAAGAGCTCAACCTCAAACTCTGGAATGCATGTATCTCCTATCGTAATAATCACAAGGTTGAACACCGTCAGAATCCTGTCAATGTAATGTATCAGGAAGAAGCCAAATGGTTAAATGCTATTCCGAAGTATCGGTTTGATACAAGCAAAACGACGGTATGCAAGGTGGATGATTTTTCTACCGTTCGCTATGAGAAAAACAATTACTCGGTACCTACTAGATATCTGAGGAAAGATGTTACAGTCAAAGGCTATGCAAACAGCATTAGTATAGTGCATGAGGGCTCCGTATTGGTCACCTATTCCCGCCAATATGGCTCTGGCAAGACTCAATACCGGTTAGAACATTACATTGACCTTTTGGAAAGAAAACCTCGTTCATTAAGCAATGCCAGACCTGTTATAGAAACTCTCACCAAGGAACTATTAGACTGGGGAAATCAACTACCTGGCGGAAACAAGGAAATGGTTAAACTCCTCCGTTTATGTGTTGATTATGGCGAAGCACGAATCCTTGCTATCAAACATCTTATTCCAAGTCAGATTGTTCCTACGGTAGACATGGTAAGAACCTATTTAAATGAACCCGTTAATTCTTCAGTCATATATTTTAGAAATGAGATTGATATTACTAGAACAGACCTGAAAAAATATGATGAAAAATACGGGGTAGCTAACCAATGAATAACGCAAACGATCAAGCCATAGAGTTATATTCAAAACAGTTGAGGTTGCCCACTTTTAATCATTATGGCAATGTGATTCGCCAATTAGGAAATAATAAAGGCTATGAAGAGTTCCTTCTAGCACTGATGAAAATGGAACTTGACTCTCGCATGGATAGCAGCCAGAAACGCAAAATCAAGACCGCTAACTTTCCTTATGTAAAAACCATAGATGAGCTTAATTGCAGCCGCTTTGAGCACATTACCGAGGCCTTTATTCACGAACTTGCCAGTTGTGATTTTGTCAGCAAGCGGCAGAACATTGTAATGATTGGAAATCCTGGCAGCGGCAAAACACATCTTAGTATTGCTCTCGGTGTCAAAGCATGCATGCAAGGCATGAACGTGAAATTTTACACAGCCGCCAACCTTTCCAATGAGCTTATCGAAGCTCAGGAATACAAAAAACTAATGAAGATAGAGAAACAACTTTCCAAAACTGACTTGCTGATAATTGACGAACTCAGCTACCTTACCTTTAATCGCCATCAATCAGAATTACTTTTCAAAGTCATAGCTGATAGAGCAGAGCGGCGAAGTGTTATCGTATCAACAAACCTCAAGTTCTCTGATTGGGTTACAATGTTCGAAAATACAACGATGGTAACAGCCTTAATTGATCGTTTGACCTTTAGATCTCATGTATTGAACATGAACTCCGATCATTCATATAGGGCAGAATACTCAGATCAAGGAAACAACAGTGTTTGCGGCTAATGAAGTAATCAGAAAAGGAGAAAACCATGATTGTTACGAAAAAGTATATCCGTGATTTGAGAGGAAAATCCTTTCTGGATATATCTGTAGAGACCGAGAAACGGATTTTTGAACGGTTTGGGAAGGAACCTGAACCGGATGAAAATGGGCACATATATGCCTATACAGAACAAGACATTTGGCAACAGATAAGGAAGATGATCAGGAACTGAATAAGTTAAGCTGATTGAACCTTGAATATGGACAAAGGTGTGTACCTCTATGATCCGTAGTAATGCTACCCCTAATAGAACGCAAAAGATATACAAACCACAGAAATGACGGTCAGAAACAATCACTCAAGGTGGATTCAAAATGAAGCTTTATGACATCAGGTGTCATAAACGTTAGGATGAACATTGATGGGAGGGATTCAAAATGGCGTTTATACGCTGGCGTGGCAGATGTGCTCAATTATTGACCACGACGTACATGAATGGGCACTCTAAACAGATTACGCTCACCAACTTGCCCGGCTTTTATGTTACAGAAGCTACCAAACATTATGTGGCGGAGAAATTTCCTAATGTCTTAGTGGATTGGGTGAATGTAACCCGTTCGCTGGCCGAAGGTCCCCCAAATTGTTTGAAAGAGAAGACGCCGACAGAGCATTTGGATATGGCTGTTGTTGAACAGTCTTTGCGTAAATGGGCGGCTCAGGCCAAAGTAGCGAAACACGCCAATCATCTATATGACGCAGCAGGAGTATTAACAGAATGGAGGGCAAACTTCTATCGGGAAAATGAGTTAATCGGAAAAAGTAAGTCCACCTGCCCCCTTAGTATAATGGATGGACAAAAAATCGAGCTTGAATAAGGTACCTGAGACTGGCTGACGTATAACTCAACAATTAACAGCCAAAGCAACAGCGTTAGGTTGTGGACAGTGCCAGCCTGGGGAAAAGCCCTTGGGGTATGTCTTAAAAGAGCTTTTCCCCAGGCCTTGGACAAGTCTAATATCGGGTATTCTTTGTGGTTGACTTGTCCACACTGCCCACAACCCCGACGACTGCATGGGGTCATTTCTAATACTGCGCGCATCTTATTGTTGATAAAAAATAGTCCGGAATTTTCAGTTAGATTAATTATGTTGATCACAATAAATATTTTAGCCAGGGTTTATTAACATAAGATCACCTACAATCTATTTTATGGAATAAGCATGTGTTCAATATTAATTACCAAAATATGTTCATTTCTGCTTGACGTTCATTTCCATATACCTAGGGATAAAGTGGTAAACTCTTTCATTATCAAAACT
This sequence comes from Desulfosporosinus sp. Tol-M, assembly GCA_000770645.1. Classification (GTDB taxonomy): domain Bacteria; phylum Bacillota; class Desulfitobacteriia; order Desulfitobacteriales; family Desulfitobacteriaceae; genus Desulfosporosinus. The sequence goes on along the minus strand of JQID01000104.1, from coordinate 2,153 downwards.
GCAAAAGTGGTAAACTTTTTCACTGTCACTACTGGTAAACAAATTCAGTGTCAAGTGGTAAAGAAATTCATTGACATTCACAATCAGTGATAGCCAAAAAGAAAACATATATGCACTTGCAAAATTGTTGTATTATGAAAATAATGATGATGTCAAAATGCCAATCATTGCAGATGTTCCAATGGGAGAGGGTAAGTCCTGTCTATTAATTGAGTTTATGGAATACCTTTATGACAAAGATCCCGAGTTTGGTGCAATTGTAGTTAAAAAGACATTGGATGAATGTCATGATTTTTGTATCGATATGGGTCTTACTGATAAAACATTAGAAGCATATGGCTTTGATAATAATAGGCAGGCTTTGAAAGAAGCCTATTATTCCTATATTGATGGAAAAGATGTTAAATCAAATGATGGAATGGATTACATCAAAGGTCAGATCGGCTTTATTGCTCGGACTGTAAGGGGATTTAATTTCACTGACTGTAGAAAATATGAGGATAGGTCTAAGCAATGGTGGATCGGGACTCCACCACCAGATGTTGTATATTATGACTATAGACTATGCCACGATTGCAAAATTCAATGTTTAGCTAGACAGAGTAAAGCTGAATGTAAGAAGCACCGGATTTTAGCGATATCACATACAAGACTGTTTTTAACCAATTATATTGATGAGTTTTTTGATGATATTATGTTCTTTGAGCATGGGGAAAAAGAAATAAAGCGAAAGCTATTGATAATCGATGAAAAAATCGATATGTGCGACATCTCCAGCATCACGGATACAAGCTTTAAGAAATTAAAGGAATCAGTAATTGATAAATTTGGTCAATATGAAGGACTGTTTACTGAAATAGAAGATTATATCAATTTATTAGAATATCCTAAAGAAATGAATAAGCCTGTCATAGAGCAAACTACACTTTTTCGTGACGGTAAAGGATTTCAATTCGATGAAGAATTGCTCAAAGCTTTTTATAATGATATTTCAATTGAGAGGGAAAAATATGAAAATTTATTAGATTTAGGTAAAATCTTAAACAGTAAAAACATTACTACGGGTATTCCCTATCGTTTTGGTGATAGCAAAGCAAGGGCTGATAAAGAAAAAAGAAAATTAACAAGAGAGATATATTCTTATAGATATTTGGACTTAGCAGCATATAATCAAAAGTTCGAAAAGACTCTTATTCTGGATGCCACAGCAAATTTGGATTATGATTATCTGAAGTCTAATGCTGTGATTTGTGATGACATTTTAAACATAAAAAGAGAAATAAATGTTTATATCCCTTTTAGGGATGCCAATGCATCTAAGGGTAGATTGCTGAAAACGAGCGACCACAAAATGAAAGCTGAAGATAGAAAATGTTATTTAAATGCTAACATTAAAAACCTTGCTATGGAATGTAAGCAGATTATGGAAACAAAAATAAAGAAGACGCTCATTGTTGTTTTCAAGGAAATTACCATTAACAAAACTTATGATTTCAAGGATGACATTACCGATGAATTAGAAAAGATTTGTGAAGGAAAAGATTATGTAGTAATTCATCATGGGGAATTTACAACGGGTGTTAATAAATTCTCGGATTATGAAAGAATAATAATAATAGGACAATTGAATAAATCCAGTAGCTTGTATCAGAATAAATGCTTAGCTGTAGGAAGAAAAATCGAGGAAGATGACACTCATATCCAACATGTTAGTCGTACAGAGATGAATGATTATCTGATATCAAATATCCAGCAGATCGGAAGAACTGCATATAGGAATAAAGAATTGGTCGATGTATATTTTATTGGAAGATTAAAAGTGCTTGAAGGTTTATTGGAAAAACTTCGCAGGTATTTTGACGTAATTATTAACACATTTCAAAATATATATTACTTCAAAGAGCCAACTAAGCAGGAATTGTTAATCGAAAAAATTATTCAGAAGTATTTTTGGTCGAAGGAAGGAGAGGTTATTAAAAAGCAGGAGATTACTGCCTTGTGCAGTGAAATTGGAATGGATGAATCCGTCATTAGAAAAGTAGCATTTAAAGAAAAATTAAAGCAAATAGGTTTAATAGAGAATCCAGACAATAATAGAGAATACATATTTACCAAAGATATGTAAAAGTGTGAAACTCTTATATATTATATAT
>JQID01000074.1:16447-39686 GCA_000770645.1 Desulfosporosinus sp. Tol-M | reverse complement strand
GATAACGTATAAAAAGACAGCTTCGCTGTCTGGTCGCTCTTGGTTGCGGGGGACGGATTTGAACCGACGACCTTCGGGTTATGAGCCCGACGAGCTACCGCTGCTCCACCCCGCGATGTTACACAATTCAGTTGTCCGAAGTATTCAATGGAGCCGACGATGGGACTCGAACCCGCAACCTGCTGATTACAAATCAGCTGCTCTGCCAATTGAGCTACGTCGGCACTCTGTGCCTCAATTCTACCTAATCGTCGCCAAGCACTCGTGTAGTTTATCATTTCTTATTGCCTAATGCAAGTATTTTATCTGTGAGGACATATGTAAAATTACCCATCACGGCGCTCCAGGTAGCGTTCAAGCTTTCTTTTAACCCTCTGTAACGCGTTATCAATCGATTTTACATGCCTCCTCAAATCAACGGCAATCTCCTGATAGGATTTCCCTTCCAAATAAGACATCAGTACTTTCCATTCCAGAGAGCTGAGGATTTCACCCATCTTTTCCTCGATATCGTCGAATTCTTCCCGGCTGATAATAAGCTCTTCAGGGTCTGTGATTCGGGTTCCCGAGATTACATCAAGAAGAGTCCGATCAGAATCTTCGTCGTAGATGGGCTTATTTAACGAAACATATGAGTTAAGTGGAATATGTTTCTGTCGAGTCGCCGTTTTAATCGCCGTGATAATCTGGCGAGTAATACATAATTCAGCAAAAGCCCGAAAGGAAGAAAGTTTGTCTCCACGGAAATCCCGAATAGCCTTATAAAGTCCGATCATACCCTCTTGAATTATATCTTCACGATCGGCTCCAATCAGAAAATATGAACGTGCTTTGGCCCTAACGAAGTTTTTATATTTGTTGATTAAGTACTCTAGTGCTGTAGCGTCGCCTTCCTTAGCAAGTTCAACCACCTGTTCATCCACGATCACATCGATGCTTTCGCACTCCAGTAGTTCTGCTTGGACTTGAAGAGTCAAGTTGATACCCCCTACTATATCGCCATGAAGAAGACGCAAATCACGCTCGCCCTTATCCACGAGCAACATTTTAATTATACTCGACCCTTAAGAAAATCGTCAAGGCGAAGTTTTGGTTGTTCTGTCGTTTCGCGTTAATCCAGTGACGCGCTTCGAACCTCGCGCCTCGTGCCTCGCATCCGCTGGCGAAGAACTTCATAAAGTATGACAGACCCTGCAACGCTTGCGTTTAGCGAACTGACCTTACCCCTCATCGGCAGACTGACAAGCTCATCACAATTTTCCCGAAGTAAACGGCTTATACCTTTTCCTTCGCTGCCAATGACAATAACCCGCGAACCTGTGAGGTCAGCTTCAAAAGCTTCTTTTCCTCCCACTTCAGCCCCAGATATCCAGCACCCCTTCTTCTTCAGACCCTGTAAAGTTTGGACTAGATTGCTCACTCGCGCTACCCGCACATGTTCAACAGCCCCTGAAGAGGTTTTGGCAACAGTACCTGTCAACGCAACACTTCTCCGTTTAGGAATAATTACCCCATGGGCTCCGACGGCGTCAACCGTTCGCAGCAACGCTCCCAAATTATGAGGGTCTTCGATCTCATCCAACATCAAGATAAAAGGAGCTTCCTGCCTCTCCTCAGCCAAGGCAAGAATATCCTCTACACTAGCATACTCCTGCGCTGCAACATAGGCAAGCATTCCCTGGTGGCGCTCCCGGTTCGTTAAACGGTCAAGGGTCTGACGATCCACGAATTGATAAGGTATGCTCCGTTCATGCAATAACGAAATGATTTCCTGATTCCGTCCACCAGGTCCTTCCGTTACGAAGAGCACTTTGTTAACGGGTTTCCCGCTTTTTAAAAGCTCCAAAACGGAATTCTTTCCGTAAACCATTTCATCGTTCAAATTGTTCACTTCTTTCCTTAACAAGGGATTTCAATCTCCCATAATACAACCTTCTCAAGCTTCCTAACGTCTCAGGGCTCCACCTTACGCTCGGTGGAATGACTCTCTCAATTTGCATCCGCTTCCTTCATTGACTCTCCCTGAAGTATGTCGTCCACTTGATTGAACGCCCATTGCATGCGATCTTTTTGTCTATTCAAATGCCAATAGCCCACTAAACTTTCAAACGCCGTTGCATGACGGTAGGTCACAACGTCTACGTTCTTGGGATGCCCGCCCTTAGCGTTTCGACCGCGCAAAACGACTTGCTGTTCAACCTCATTAAGAGCTGGTAAAAGGATACGTAAAATCTGGGCTTGGGTACTGGCACAAACATAGCTTACTGCTTGTTTGTGGAGTTCCTTAACCTTTTCATGCCCCAACTCCAGCATATGTGTCCTGGCCCAAAGTTCATAGACCGCATCTCCCAAATAAGCCAGGGTTAAGGCATTCATTTCCTGCCAATTTCGCATACAGTCCCCTTTCAACTACTTCTTAATTTGCCACCTCGCACCCTGCGGAGTATCTTCGATAATAACGCCTTTTTCTTTGAGCGCATCGCGGATAAAATCTGCCATTTCCCAATCTTTTTTCTGGCGACTCCGTGAACGGATCTGCAAAACTACTTCCATTACCTGGGTGAGCATTTCATCATTTTCGACATGTGCTAAGGCCGGATGAAGGAGGTCAAAGCCGAGCACTGCTCCAAGTTCTAAAAGGGTCTTTTGGGCTTCTTCTAATCCTTTTGAAGAGGCAGGATTTTCCTGGACATGCCCATTCATCGTTTTGGCTAATTCAAAGAGCGCCGCATAAGCCAGTGCTGAATTAAAATCCTCATCCATGGCCTTCCCAAATGCCTCGCGGGCTTCCTTTGCAGCCTTAAACAATTCCGCCCCAATCCGTTCGTTTTTAGAGGACCCCTCACGCTCCAAAGCTTGCTGGGCCAAACGGATACTGGTTTGCAGCCGCTCCAACCCTTTTTGAGCCATGACCAAGTTCTGATCATTAAAATCCAATGGGCTGCGATAATGAGTTCCAAGTAAGTAAAAGCGGATGACTTCTCCTGGAGATTTCTCAAGTAACTCTCGGATTGTGAAAAAATTGCCTAAGGACTTGGACATCTTTTCTTGATTGACTGTCAGAAATGCATTGTGCATCCAATAGTGGGCGAATGTCTGTCCTTTTAAGTACCCTTCCGATTGGGCTATCTCATTTTCATGGTGGGGAAAAATAAGGTCTCCGCCCCCGCCATGTATATCAAAGCCTGCCCCCAGATATTTCAACGACATGGCCGTACATTCAATGTGCCAACCTGGACGCCCCTTGCCCCACGGACTTTCCCAGGCTGGTTCTCCTGGCTTTGTATTTTTCCAAAGTGCAAAATCCATCGGATGATGTTTACGCTCGTCCACCTCAACCCTTGCCCCGGCCTTCATATCTTCGAGCGTTCTGCCAGACAGCTTCCCATAGTTGGGAAAAAGATCCACCGCAAAGTAAACATCTCCATCCACTTCGTACCCTAACCCTGAGTTTATAAGCCCCTGAATAATCTCAATCATTTCCGGAATATGTTCTGAAGCCTTTGGATGTACGGTCGCCGGAAGGATGTTCAGGGCTTGAGCGTCTTTAATATATTCCTCAATATATTTTTGCCCTAAAGCCAAAGGTTCCATCCCTTCTACGTTCCCCCGCTGAATGATTTTGTCATCCACATCCGTGAAATTCTGGACGTAATTGACATCATATCCTTTATACATAAAATAGCGTCTAATCATGTCAAATACGACAAACATCCGCGCATTCCCCACATGGATAAAGTTATAGGTCGTCGGACCACATACATACATGGCTACCTTCCCGCTCTCCCGTGGCTGGAACTGCTCTTTTTGCCGCGTCATGGTGTTGAATAAAATCAAAGACATTGTTTCTGCTCTCCTCTTCATTCTTCGTCAATCAGCCCTGAGGGCTTCGGAGTCCCCTAAGATAACGCTTTTCTGTAACTTCGAGCCGCTTTAAAACATTCTCGCCTCCCAACAAGGGAATAACATCATAAAGTTCCGGCCCATGCATCTGTCCTGTCAACGCCACCCTTACCGGCATGTATACTAATTTTCCCCCTAGTTTTAACTCTTTTGTCATTTGTTTTAAGAGGACTTTAACCGTCGCTCCTGAAAGCAGCTCTACTTCCCGTACTTTTTTCCTAAATAGTCCCAAAACTGCGGGTACCTGTTCACCTCGCAAAACTTCCAGAGCTTCCCCTTCGGGTTCCAAAGGAACCGGGCCGTGAAAATAATGAATAAAATCCTTTACTTCCGCCATATGGGTTATTTTCCCGGAAATTGCTTTAATAAAGTTGGCAAACCACTCTTGCTGCTTATCTGACCGTTCTTCTTGAGGAAGAATACCCATTTCCCCCACATAGGGTAACGCGAGTTCCGCTAAACGTTCAGGGGCTGAAACTTTTATGTAATGGGCGTTGATATAATTCAACTTTTGGAGATCAAAAACGGCCGGGCTCTTAGATACACGATCCAATGAAAAGACTTCCGCCAATTCATCCAGGGTATAAAACTCTTCCTTTCCGGATGGCGCCCAACCAAGCATAGCAATGAAATTTACGATAGCTTCCGGGAGATAACCTTTTTTCTGATAGTCCAGGACCGCTGTATCCCCGTCCCTTTTGCTCATTTTTCCTCCTTCGGTATTAAGAATAAGTGAGACATGAGCGAATTTAGGTACGGGCAACCTCAACGCTTGATAGATCAGTACTTGACGCGGGGTATTAGAGAGATGTTCTTCCCCCCGAATCACATGCGTAATGTTCATGGTCACATCATCTACAACTACGGCAAAATTATAGGTGGGAATCCCGTCTGATTTGACGAGAACAAAATCTCCAATTCCGTCACTATCAAAAACAACATCTCCGCGTACTTGATCATTAATGTGAATCGCTTGGGTAACAGGCACACGAAAGCGCACAACCGGCTTACGACCTTCTGTTTCAAGGACTGTCCTTTGCTCAGTCGATAAATGACGGCACTTACCCAGATAACGCGGCGTTTGCCCCTTGGCAATTAAGGTCTGTCTTTCTTGTTCGATCTCTTCTTCCGAACAGTAGCAGTAGTAAGCGTCTCCATTGTCCAAAAGCTTCTCGGTATAGTCCCTGTAAAGCGCTAAGCGTTCCGTTTGTCGGTATGGACCTCTCTCTCCGCCTACTTCGATTCCCTCATCCCATTGGATATTTAGCCAACGAAGTGCTTCCAAAATATTTTGTTCTGATTCTCGGCTGGAACGCTCTAAATCGGTGTCCTCACTTCGTACTATAAATGTTCCTTTGTTCTTACGAGCCCATAGATAATTAAACAAAGCGGATCTTGCCCCTCCGATGTGCAGTGGACCTGTTGGACTGGGAGCAAACCGAACGCGAATATCCATTAAATCATCCTCCAAAACTTTCTAAACTAACTATTGCCTGGGCAGCGATCCCTTCTTCCCGGCCAGCAAACCCCAATCGTTCGGTTGTTGTCGCTTTCACCGATACACACGTTTCATCTAAATTCATTACTCGCGCAAGATTAGCCCGCATCTGCGGGATAAACGGGGCAAGCTTAGGTCGCTCCGCCACAATGATACTATCCATGTTTCCGATGCGATACCCCTGTGCTCGGATAAGTTTCATGACCTGCTCCAATAGAGTAAGACTATTAATTCCTCGGTAGCGAGGATCATGATCCGGGAAATGCGTGCCGATATCCCCTAAAGCCATAGCTCCTAAAAGAGCATCCATGATCGCATGAATCAGAACATCCGCATCCGAGTGCCCATGCAAACCGCGTTCATAGGGTATTTCCACCCCTCCAAGAATCAGAGGTCGTCCCTCAACCATGGCGTGTACATCATAACCTATACCAACTTTAATAACTAACACCCTTTCTCGATGTTCGATGTTCGAGGCACGAGGTTCGAAACTCGAAGCCATTCGAAATCCAAAGCAACCGTCTTACAACAAAGAACGACTCACAATTCGTGGTCTATGCTTCATACCTCGCCATCACTTAGGGCGTTCGAATTACGTACTTCGCACTTAAATATCGTAAATCGCGCGCTGTCTCGTGATTCTTTTCCCGAGTCATGTGTTTAATGATTCTTGTCTTGTGTAAACTTGTAAGCGAAAATACAATTAGAAGAACAGTCCCCCCAACTTGCGGATTCGAACCTCTAACCTCGATCATTCGTGTTTCGTGTTTCGTGTTTCGTGTTTAGTATATATCATATCGTGTATAGAACATAGTGAATATAGCACACTGACCACGCCCGAACTTACCCCTCAAATCTATATTTCTTTAGTTTAATTCGAACCTCAAATATCAAACTCCGGACTTCTTACCTCGCGCATCGCAAGTATTCGTTCAGCTAACCATAAATCATCGGGCGTAGTCACTTTAATATTTTCCTGAAAACCTTCAACCATTTGGACGGGATACCCCATCCACTCCAGTAAAGCAGCGTCATCCGTACAGTAATACCCTACAGATGCCGCCTGATTATGCGCTTCCTCCAATATCCCCCGGTCAAAGATTTGGGGGGTCTGGACGGCCCGCAAAAGTTCTCGTGGCGGGGTCTCAAGCACTTTTCCAGAGATATCGACCCGCTTTATGGTATCCTTGAGTTGAATACCCATAATTGCAGCTGAGTAATCTTCCGTCTCTCCTAGAAATCGATGAAAAGCATGTAATGTCAAAAGGGGCCTCGCCCCATCATGAACCACTACCCGTTGGATAGTGGGACTAAGAGCTTGAACCCCTGCACGAACGGAAGCCTGGCGTTGCGCTCCACCTTGACTTATGGCCACAACCTTTTCAAACTTATAAGAATAAACAATTTCTTTAATAACAAGAAGATCGCTTTCTGCCCCTACAATAACAATTTCAGAAACATAACTGGACTCTTGGAAGAGTCTAACCGTATGGGCTAAGATGGGTTGTCCCATCAATGAGAGAAATTGCTTGTTGTATCCGACCCCCATCCGTTTACCTTGACCTGCTGCGGGAATAACGATCCCTATCTCAGCCAATCCTATTCACCTCATCAGCTGGACGAAGTCCCATCGGCTTTTTTTCAAAGACATTTTTTGGCTTGGCGAAAATCATACGGCCGGCTGCAGTTTGCAGAACACTAGTTACTAACACGGTGACATTTTGTCCCATAAAGCGTCGTCCCGTATCCACAACAATCATTGTTCCATCATCAAGATAGGCTACACCCTGGCCAGGTTCTTTTCCATCTTTCATCACTTGTACTAACATCTCTTCACCGGGCAAAACAACTGGTTTAAGGGCATTGGCCAATTCATTAATATTTAGAACCTTAACCCCTTGTAGTTCAGCCACTTTATTAAGGTTATAATCATTAGTTAATAGAGGCGACCCTAAAACTTGTCCCAAGCGTACTAGTTTACTGTCAACTTCATTGATATCGTCAAAGTCTTGTTCATGAATATGAACTTTGATCACCGTATCCTTAGAAATCTGATTGAGTATATCAAGTCCTCTACGCCCGCGATTTCGTTTCAGCAAGTCTGAAGAATCTGCAATATGTCGAAGCTCCCCCAGGACGAAACTCGGGATGAGCAATATTCCTTCCACAAATCCAGTCTTGACAATGTCAGCAATCCTTCCATCAATAATTACACTGGTATCAAGAATTTTATAATCCACCAGTTCTAAAGAGTGGTCTGCTTTTCTTTCCTTGAGTTTGTCTGCTTTATCCACTTTGTCCGCTTTGTCCACTTTGTCTACTTTGTCTACTTTGTCCGCTTTATCCGCTTTGTCCGTTTTGTCCGTTTTGTCTCCGCGAAATTTTGGCAAGAAACTAAGAAAGCCCAGTATATCCTCTTTCCGCTTCATTCCAATCGTCAAACCCAAATAACCCAAGAAAATACTTAGTAGGACCGCCAAAAGTGGTCCGAAGAATTGAATGTTGACAAACGCGTTACTAAATAAACTCGAAATTATAAGTCCTAAGATCCCCCCCACGGCTCCACTAATAAGATCATGTGTTGGAACCCGGGTTAAACGCGAATCAATCCATCCCATTAATGAAAGAAAAGAACGGATACTAATCGGAGCTACTAAAAACCCGATAACACCAAATAAAATAACCATCGCTACGTCTGTCCAGACAGGGGGAAAGTCCCATCCCAGGGATTGTAAAAAATCGAGGCGTAAAAATATATAGCTAAGATAAAACCCAAACGCCCCCATTAATAGCGTGATGATCCCGCGTATTAAATTGCGAATCATCATTTCACCTCCTTTTTACCTATTGTGCCTGAAAGTCTTTCCAAGTATACTGTATGTTAGTATAAAATTCAAGTAAAGGTAATTTAAGTATTTTCCTGGGATTTTTACTCCTTGTAAATAAATGCCACCAGAAGTCCAACGTCTATGACATACACAACACATGTGGAAGTATTGCGGTCTAAACTAAAACTAAAGCTTTTAAAAGCTGTTGTCTGACCGTTGCCTCTTCTGAACCTTCTGTCAAAACGAGTTCACTAATTAAGATTTGGCAGGCATTCTCATACATCTTTTTTTCCCCGGTAGAAAGGCCCTTTTCATTATCCCTTTGAGCAAGGCTGCGCACAACATTGGCAACTTCAAAAATATTTCCGCTCTTAATCTTTTCCAGGTTCGCACGATAGCGCCGATTCCAAGCTAATGTAGCTGCCGTATCTTTAGTTCTTAGTACTTCTAACACATCTTTGACCATGGTAGGAGAAATTACTTGCCGTAAACCCAGGTTCTCCACGTTATTTAAAGGAATAAATAATTTCATATTCCCGACAGGTAAATGCATGACATAATATTGGTGTTTTTCTCCGAGGACTTCACGTTCTTCAATAGACTCAATAATACCGGCACCATGCATCGGATAAACAACTTTGTCACCAACTTTAAACATTTGACTACCCCCTTATATCTTAGTATAACAGGGAATAAAGCCCGGGTCAAAATTTTAGATTATATCATACAAGTCTTCAGACTGTCAATTTCCCTTTTTATCCCTTTTCATACCTTGATCCCATTGAAAATTGACAATCGCACAATCGTCTCGGTATAATAGAGGAGGCAGAAAGGAGTGAGGATAGCACACATGGAACAACTCACAGACCAATTCCAAAACACTGTAAAATCTATGTTAATCCGTCATCAAAGTATTTTGGATATCTTGTCCAAAGGACAAGAATCTTCTGCGCGTGTTAACCGTGCCGTCGTTAAATCGGTGACAAGTTGCGGTTGCCACGCAATAAATGCTCATAAGAAACCCGTACCACCAGATGCCAGCCTCGCCGATTTAAAAGAACTCTTGGACAGCCAACTCGAAGGATTTATTTGCGATAACTGTCGAGATATCATAGAAGCCGAACTAGGAAAACAACTATTTTATATAGCCGCTCTGTCCAATACCTTAAATATCTCCCTTACTGATGTCCTTGACCTTGAATATAAAAAGCTTCAAACTTTAACGATTTTTAATTTGACGTAAGTATCAACGATTAAAGGGCTGTAACAAAATTTGTTTTTAGTTTGTTACAACCCCATTTTATTTGGGACTAAAGTTTGGGCCGCCTCAGTGCAGAGAGCTTGTCTTTGAGACTGGAAATAGGGACCGAAATCACTAAATATCTTCCGTGCTTGAAAATTCAGCTTCAGTCTTAGCTGAAGCCTTCATATTCAAATCCAGAATGACATCTTCCAGAGTGTTGAACTCTACGATTTCAAGATTGTTAAATCTCGAAGAATCTCTTAGAGTATTTTTTGCAATGTAGACTCGCTTAAACCCCATTCTGTCGATTTCCCGAATTCGCGCTTCAATGGAAGGGACTTTCTTAAGCTCTCCAGTGAGCCCTACATCCGCCACAAACACGATATCATTGGGAATTGCTTTGTCTTTCACAGATGATACAATGCACATGATAACTGCTAAGCTTACGGATTGTTCTTTGAGTTGAAGCCCTCCCGTCGTTTTAATGACCACGTTTTTATCGTATAGATTAATCTTGCTTCTCTGTTCCAGGATAGAAATCAGGGTATTTAATTGATCTCTTCGTAAGCACTCCGCAATTCTTGATGGGTAGGGAGTGAATGACTTAGAAACGAGACTTTCGATTTCCACAATAATGGGGCGTGTCCCCTTTTTAATCACAGTTAAGGCACTTCCCGAAACCTTTTGTCCTTCTTCCCTTTGAGTCATAAAGAACTCAGACGGGTTATCAATCGATAACATTCCTCGTTCGGTCATCGAAAAAAAACCCATTTCGCCTGTACTCCCAAACCGATTCTTCGAGCACCAAGCCCCCCTCAGTTCTTCTCCATTTTCCCCATTGAGAATTAACACGGCGTCGACCAGATGCTCTAACGCTCGAAGTCCCGCGATTTCATCATCTTTCGTCATTTGCCCAACCATGATCACGGCTCTAGAGCGGCTGTTCTTTTTCGCTATTTTTAAGAGTTCGTTAGCGCACTCCATCGTTTGGCTAGGTGAGCCCGGCCGGGAATTATGTTCTTCAAGGGTGAATGTCTGAATACTGTCGATAATAATCAAATCCGGGTCCAGCTCCTCAATTGAGGCCAAAACATGGTTCATACTTGTATCACAGTATATCCAGATGTTACTCTTGTTTCCATTCAGAATTCGATCCGACCTACTTTTAATTTGACTATCACTTTCTTCAGCTGAAGCATATAAAACCTTGTAGCCCTTATTGGCAACATCATCGGCCACTTGTAAGAGCAAAGTTGATTTTCCCGCACCAGGTCCTGCTGTCAAGATGATGATGGAATCTTTTACGATCCCTCCCCCTAAAACCCGGTTAAATTCACTTATGCTCGTCACAATTCTATCGCTATTGCTGGTAGTGACCTCAGATAACCTCTTCGGAGAAGTCTTTCTTTCACTCGACGAAAACGTCTTTTTGAGTTGATTCTCTGACGCTTCAAATGTATTCCATTCATCACAGTTTTGACACTTTCCCAACCATTTTGGGCTTTCTGATCCGCAATTGGAACACCGATAAATCACCTTGATCTTCATGTAACGCCCCATTTCAATCAGCAGATGAGAACTACACACCAAAACCCCTGGTATTACTGCATGTGCGCCGCTCCATGCCCTCCATGGCACCGCGGCATCAGTCCATCCATGGACAAGTCCTGTTAGCGTGCTTAACGCTTTATTATCTGCATGCGCTTACGCAAATTCCGCTAGAGAGCTCTCTTTGCAAGAGTGAACTTCATTTTTCCATCCTCTGCTTCCACACCAATCTGGTCCCCCGCTTTAAATTCGCCTACTAGTATTTTCTCAGAAAGAGCATCTTCAATTAAACGTTGAATTGCCCGCCGTAGTGGACGTGCTCCAAAAATCGGATCATTTCCCTCTTTGGCAATTAGTTCGACAGCACTCTTCTCAACCTGAAGCTGCAAGCCCTGCTCAAGCAATCGAAGGTTTACTTGACTTATCAATATTTCCGCGATTTTTCCCAAGTGTTCCTCTTGGAGGGCATGGAAAACTACAAGCTCGTCGATACGGTTTAGAAACTCTGGACGAAAGGTGCGTTTTAGCTCTTCCATAACATGTTCACGCATATTCTTATAATCCATTTTTTCATCTTTTCCTGCAGTAAATCCCATCGCTTCCTTTCTGAGGAAGGAAGATCCCACATTCGACGTCATGATTATTACCGTATTTCTGAAATCAACGGTCCTTCCTTTGGTATCCGTAAGCCGTCCATCTTCAAGCACTTGCAGTAAAATATTAAACACTTCAGGGTGCGCCTTTTCGATTTCATCCAGTAAAACCACACTATAAGGGTTACTCCTGACCGCTTCAGTTAATTGACCACCTTCATCATGCCCAACATATCCCGGAGGTGCTCCTACAAGCCGAGAAACCGCGTGTTTCTCCATATATTCCGACATATCAATGCGAATCAGAGCCTTTTCATCCCCAAACATCGCCTCCGCCAAAGCGCGGCCGAGCTCGGTTTTTCCCACCCCGGTTGGTCCGAGAAAGATGAAGGAACCAATCGGACGTTTCGGATCTTTTAACCCCGCCCGAGCACGGCGAACCGCCCTGGCTACTGACGTAACTGCATCCTCCTGGCCTATAAGCCTTTTATGTAAAATCTCCTCCAGGTGCAGGAGGCGTTCACTTTCTTCCTGAGCTAGTTTCTTGACAGGTATTCCCGTCCAGCTTGCAATAATCTGGGCTATATCGTCCGCTGTGACTTGTGTATTTTCTTTGTGACGCTTATCCTCCCATGCCTCTCGTTGTTCAGCAAGATCAGCCCGGAGTTTATGTTCCTGATCGCGTATTTGTGCGGCTTTCTCAAACTCCTGGCCGGAGACCGCCGCTTCTTTTTCTTTCTTTAATCGTTCAGTATCTTCTTCAAGTAATTTTAAATGCTGCGGTGCGGTAAAACTGGCGAGATGAACACGTGAAGCAGCTTCATCCATCAAATCGATAGCTTTATCTGGTAAGAACCGGTCTGAAATATACCGGTTAGACAGTCGAGCAGCGGCCTCGATCGCCTCATCCGTGATCTTCACCAGGTGATGGGCTTCATAATGATCCCGTAAACCACGAAGAATCAAAATTGCTTCCCCTACAGTTGGCTCACCGACCGTGATGGGTTGGAAACGTCGTTCTAATGCCGAATCCTTCTCTATATACTTACGGTATTCATCTAATGTTGTCGCCCCAATGCATTGAAGCTCTCCCCTCGCCAGGGCAGGTTTTAGCATGTTTGCAGCATCGATAGCGCCTTCCGCAGCTCCTGCTCCTATCAAGGTATGCAATTCATCGATAAAGACAATAATGTTTCCATCCGCTCGGATCTCCTCCATGACTTTTTTTAAACGCTCTTCAAATTCGCCACGGTACTTGCTTCCGGCGACCATAGCCGAAAGATCTAAGGTAATAACACGTTTGTTAAGCAGTATTTCCGGTACCCTTTTACTAATAATTCCCTGCGCCAATCCTTCCGCTATGGCTGTTTTACCGACACCAGGCTCCCCGATTAGGGCAGGATTATTTTTAGTCCGGCGGCTAAGGACCTGAATGACTCGTTCTATCTCTTTTTCCCGCCCAATTACCGGATCAAGACGGCCTTCCCGAGCTTGCAAAGTAAGGTCACGCCCAAACTCATTGAGAGCCGGCGTATTCGCGGGTCCAATATTTTTAGAAGAAGGTATGGAATTAGACGTCGGTATGGTAGATTCTTCGAATTCTCCACCTAAAAGCTTAACCACTTGTTTCCAGACCTTTTCAGGACTCTCGTTAAGATTCGCTAGAATTCTGGCCGCGATCCCTTCTCCTTCCATAACTAACCCCAGAAGCAAATGTTCAGTTCCAATATAGTTAACATCTTGACGGTGTGTCTCTTCATTCGCCAACTCCAAAACTCTTTTAACCCGGGGGGTAAGCCCCACCTCTCCATTAAAGGGCTGACCTACCCCAGCAATTTGTTCAACTTGACTACGAATTTTTTCAAGATCCAAGCCCATCCCAATCAAGGCCTGAGCAGCAATTCCTTCGCCCTCTTGAATCAATCCAAGCAAGATGTGTTCAGTCCCCACAACTTGATGTCCCATCCGTTTAGCCTCATTATGGGCTATTGCTAAGACTTTCTCTGCACGCTCTGTATAACGTCCCTTCATGATTTCTTCATCCTTCCTATAATCGATGCTCGAGGTTCGAGGCGCGAGGGGTTTTTCCCGTTTTCTGAGATAAAAAAATAAATAATTGCCTCCCGATGTTGACAATGCATGTTAACTTCCCCATTATGATAAATCATCCCGACATAGAGTAGTCAAAATGGTCTTCATCAGGCGTGCTCGGAGCATGTCCCAATCCCTAAATTCTCCATTCAAATCATTTCCAGAAAGCACACTCTTTATCATCGCCGCTTCCCTTATCGTCACCAGTTCTTCCTCCACTAAACGATCCACCAGGCCGTTTGAGCGCTCACGGGAAAGCCGCTCCCCTATTAATTGCCGCATAACTTGTTGATACTGCCCTTCGAGGCCCAGCCCTAAACGGATAATTCGTATATACCCCCCGCCCCCCCGACGGCTCTCAACTAAGTAGCCCCTTTCCACTGTAAAACGAGTGTCCAGGACATAGTTAATCTGAGACGGAACGCAGGCAAACTCACCCGCAAGCTCGCTGCGCTGCAAAATAATATACCCTTCTGACGTTTGTTCTAATATTCGTTTTAAATATTCTTCTATTCGATCCGCAAGGTTTCCCATTGTTGAAGTTCTCCTTGTTTATTAATCTTCCTCAACTAATCTTCCAATCCTCGTCTTTGACCTTTCCTGACCTTCTAGGAATATCATACCCATTTTTATATATTTTTGCAAAGGATTTAGAAAAATATTTTGACTAATATAGGTACTGTGTGAAAACGCAGTCCCTCAAAAATAAAGTGGGAGAATTTATTGAATTTACATTAATTAAGCTATCCAATGGAAGACCAACTATAATTAAAGCCTACTCTTTAAAGAATCGTTTATTAGAGAGTCATTTTTCGCATGGAAGACCAACTATAATTAAAGCCTACTCTAATACAAAAAGTGGGGCTGTTTTCATAAGGAATTCACTTATGACACAGCCCCCTCCCAATTATTCTTTAAAAAGAATGATAATTTAAGTTATTATACAAATAACATAAAAAACCCAAGAAGATAATGTCAGAAGCCCAACACCTCCCAGTAACCAGATAACAGATTTTCCTTCAAGCCGTTTAGAAGGTTTATCTTTTTCCGGCGGATAATAGGCTGGATGCCCGGCTTGTTTAAAAGCCGATTGTTTTTCAAAAATATTCAGCTTTCGGATCTCCATTTTAGATGTAGTTACCTGAGATGCCACATCTGACCATAGCAACGAACCTTGAAGCATAAATTGAAGTTCTTCAGGACTCAGCTTAACATAAGTTTCTTTCATGGTGTGCCTCCATGTGTCGATTTATAACCAGGTTGGATTAGCTTAAATCTGCACATAATTCTCCGTGCTCAGCCAACTCTCTCTCCTAATTGATTCGCTGCCAACGAAAAAAATCCCTGCCACATGAGCAGGGACCTTTATCCTAAATGTCTACAAAATTCGTCTCGACATAATAAACTACACCCTACTTAATGATAAGTACAGGGCAACTCGCCCGCTGCAACACCCGTTGACTTACACTTCCAAGGACCGAACCTGCAATTGCTCCGTAACCATGGCTTCCCATGATCACCAGATCAATATTTTCTTTCTTGATCTGTTCTAAAATTATGGTCACCGGATGACCGGATTCCACCCTTCTGTGGATAACAACCTGCTCACTATCAATTCCAGTCAAAGTTGCATCTAAAGCCAGTTCGCCGTTTTGATCCAGTTGTTCTTGTGTTACGGTGATGCCATAAGAAATCGTATACCCCCAATAAGCCTGGGGCGTGTAGCTAACATGAAGAAGTACTACTTCCGCTTTAACAGATCGAGCCAGTTCTAATGCTGTCTTTAAGGCGCGACGCGAGCATTCTGAGACGTCTGTAGGGACGAGTATCTTTTTATACAAACTAAATCCCCCCATATATTGACACTAGTATTCCTGAGCTGACAAATGATGAAGTCAAAGGATATACTCAGCGTCAAATCTTCTTTTGAGACTATAGTTACTAGAGAATGATTAATTCCCGTGGACTCGTCGATATATACTTTGCACCCACTTCGTCTACGATGACTACCGTATCTTCGATCCCAACAGCTCCAACACCCGGGAAAACAAATTTCGGTTCGATTGCTACCACCATTCCAGGTTTTAACACTTCTTTAGATCCCTTGCTAATAGTTGGAAGTTCGTCGAGGTCCAATCCTACCCCGTGTCCGACAAAACGAACACGGCTTGTCCCATAACCCATAAAGTTTTTCTCATAAGGGGTATTCTCACGAACCCAAGTTAGCGTTTCCTCATAGACTTCGCCAGCCTCCCTCCCTGGAACTAAGGCACGCCTTATCCCTTCTTCGACCTTCCTGGCTACCTCGTAGGCCTTGCTTAGCTCCTTAGATAATGGCCCAAGACAAAGGATTCGGGTTTGATCAATCTGATATCCATGTCTTACTATCGCTATATCCACAACTATCGGCTCACCTGTCTGAATCTGAGCCATTGACGCACCACTCGGATACGCAATAGAAGTACCTTGTCCCATAACTGCTCCATAAAAATAGCTGACGCCTGCTGCTCTAGCCCCTGAAGTGACTGCGCCGATAAGGAATTGAGAGTTAAAGCCGCGCATCCGCACATTACCACCATGTCCAAGCAGCCGTGCCTTGCGTAATAATAATCCTTCTAACTCAACCTCAGTCATACCCGGATGAAGGACTTCTTTTGCATACTCCAAAACTAACGTTTGAATTTGTGCACTTTCTCCTATCCGAGCCAATTCCCACTGAGACTTTACTGCACGTTGTAAGCGTACCTCAGTGGAAACATCCGCCAATCTAACGTCCGGAAATATTTTGCGATAGCGCTCAAATTGATTAACCGGAAGAACATCCAATTCCAGACCCAGTATTTCCGGTAAGGGGATCCCTGCTTCCTTTATATACTGCGGAATCTTAGATATGCCCTGTAACTGAATAACCTCCCATGAACTTTCTGACTGAGCTCTGTCAAAATCACGATAGGCAAGGACAATCGGCTTTCCCTCCCTTGGAATATAAATATGAACATCTTGGGCTGTTCCTGAATAATACAGGGTATCCGCCCGCTGGACTAACAGTGCCCCTTCAATCTCTTTTTTTCGCAAAATATCTTGAAAATTCACAACTCGCTCATGTAATTCTGTTTTGGGTACTTTCATTTTTCTCCTCCATTTTTTATGTAATATTAAGAATTTTATTTTTAATACTATTATGTTCAGATTCCCTTAACTTTGCAAGTTCTTTTGTTTAATCCCTGATCTATGGTGCAATAGCTCCAATAATGAAATAATTAGTTTATATACATTATATTATGTGGTATAATATTTATTTAGGTGCCACAAGCGTCTTTTGCCCCGTTGGCGAAACTCACGCGCGATCGCGACATAGTCTGTTTCCGCAGTGATAGAAACTTTTTCTGCGCAGTTATAGATAGAGACGCATTTGGAATATTAAAGAGTATAACAATACAAAAGGAGAATGAAAACATTGTCAACATTTTCAGATTTGGGATTAAGTGAACCGGTCACTCGATCAATCATCAACATGGGGTTTGAAGAAATGACTCCAATTCAAGAAGAGACGATTCCCGCTGCAATGCAGGGAAGGGATCTAATCGGACAGGCTCAAACCGGTACGGGGAAAACAGCGGCTTACGGGATTCCCTTAGTTGAGAGATTCATGGAGCATGCCGAACAAATTCAAGGAATAGTACTGGCTCCCACTCGGGAATTAGCAGTCCAAGTGGCTGAGGAATTAAATAAGATCGGGCAGTTCAAGCGGATTCATGCCTTGCCCATTTATGGCGGACAAGGGATAGACTGGCAGATCAGGGCCCTGAAGAAACGCCCCCACATTATTGTAGCCACTCCGGGACGTTTAATGGACCACATGAGGAGAAAGACCATTCGCCTCAACGATATTAAAATCCTTGTTTTGGATGAAGCCGATGAAATGCTGAACATGGGCTTTTTGGACGATATCGAAACGATTCTCAAGGAGATTCCCGCGGACCGTCAGACCTTGCTCTTTTCGGCAACGATACCGAGACAGATTCAAAATATTGCTCAGCGGTTTATGAAAGAACCGGAACTGATTAGCATTAAGGCTATGGGAGTCACGGTATCTGATACTGAGCAACATTATGTGGAAGTATCGGAAAAACTAAAATTCGATGTGTTATCACGCATTCTAGACATCCAATCACCAGACTTGGCCATTGTTTTTGCTCGAACTAAGCGGCGGGTGGATGAACTTTCAGAGGCATTGAGCAAGCGTGGTTATTCAGCGGAAGGAATTCACGGGGACTTGACCCAGAGTAAGAGAGACAGTGTCTTGCGTCAGTTTAAAGACGGAACGGTCGAGGTTTTGGTCGCCACTGATGTGGCTGCTCGGGGACTGGATATTAGTGGAGTGACCCATGTCTATAATTTTGATATCCCACAAGATCCGGAAAGTTATGTCCATCGGGTCGGCCGAACGGGTCGTGCGGGAAAATCAGGCTTAGCGATTACGTTAGTCACACCGCGGGAGATGGGTATGCTAAGGCTCATTGAACAGCTTATTAAGCGGAGGATTGTACGTAAGCCTATTCCAACAATCATAGAGGCAGTGGAAGGTCAGCAACGCTTAACCATGACGGAGATTCTGAGAGTTATTGCAGAAGAAGATATCGAAAAATATAAAGGGGTGGCAGAAGAGTTATTGGCGGAAAACGACTCAGTTACCCTTTTATCTGCTGCGTTAAAAATCATAACCAAGGAACCTGAAGCCGTCGAAGTTCGGTTAACAGAAGCTGCACCTATACGGAGAAGAAACATGGGGAATAATGTCAGACCTCAGTTGGGGAATTATTATCGAGATGGTTATAGACAAAAGACGGACACTTGGGCCCGACGAAAAGGCCACGATGTTCGTGGGGGTGCTGCCGGAATTCAACGGGGTAGGGATAATAAGAGAAACGGCTAAAGAGAAGTTCGGAGGGAAAAGTGACGTGTTCACCTTTTCCTCTTTTTTATTGACGCAAGTTCCCTATTCTTCCCACCACGGTCTCGAATTCCTTACCATGTTATCCTTAATATTATTCCTGCTCGCTCTCTTCCTCCCCAACCGAACAGGGTCCGGCTCCCAAATAGCTAAAGGCTCGGCATGCCCGGAACCTGAAGAAATCATGGTCTTTTCTTCATCCCTGTCCCAAGACCACTGAATATCCGGACTCTTTTCACAGCTTTCAATCCCATTGGTTATTGGTGCCTCAATACATTCCTCAATTCTCTCTTCTTTATCCCAATCAAACTTGCTGCTGACACCATCATTTGTTTCATAGCCTGCATAAGAAGGTGTAAAATGCGGTCTTTTTCCTGACCATGCGCTCATTCTCCTGCCTTTTACCCCTCCTGCTCCGACCGCACCTGCTATTAAACCTATAATCACACCTTCAGCAAGGACTTGGATAAAACCCCACCCTTGTACTGGTAAAAATAACGCAAGCAATAGCGTCCCCACTATAACGTAGCCCGCTCCAACGATCCCACCCAACCACCACTCCCTACTTTCCTTAGCCGTTCGATATCCGCCAATAAGGCAACTTACCAACAACCCGATATCCAACAATCGGGAGATACTCAAGCCCCCAAGTTCCATAGCACCCCATACAATTCCTGCGAAAAGGGTCAAGACCGTAACCAGCAAGGCCGTAGTAATTCCCCTTAGGATGGATGAGCCCATTCCTTCCTCCCCCTTTTTCAATTTATTTTACTGCCAGAGCGCAATATTTCTCCTCGTATCATAAATACGTCGAACCTGTCCGATACATTCCTCTTTCTACCCATTATTATCCATGATCAAGTAACGTTCTTCAAGAATATAGTGTGCTAAGACACGTGAAAAGGAGGAGTCCAAATGGATTATGCACGATATACTGTTCAAGCGGGCGATTCAATTTATAAAATCGCCAAAGCTTACAATGTCGAAATGGCAGAAATCATTAAAGTAAATCATTTAAAACATCCTGATCGCATATATGCCGGTCAAGTTCTTCTACTCCCCGTCCCAGCAACCCATGAACCTACTCCAGAGGAAATTCCCGAACCGAACTTTACATATGCCATGTGGCTCTATGAAGCTTATGCAGGTAAAGAATCGGAATTAACTGCGGCCACTACCTACCTTTACCAGGCCGTGCTTCTGGATCGCCCGGAGTTCGATGCATTGCTCCGACCCATCGCTTATGACGAAATACGTCATCTTGAGAAATTAGCCCTTGCCTTGCGCCATCTGGGTGTAGACCCGAGGTACGGAACATTGAGCAGTGGACATTGGGTTGATTGGCGATCCAGTTTTATCAACTATAACAGTGAGCTTTGTACACTCCTTGACTCTAATATTGCAGACGAGGCCAGAGACCATCGTGAATATCTTGAACTGGCCCAAAAAATACCTATTCCGGAAATTCAATGCATTCTTACGGAAATAGCTGCCGATGAGGAACGTCACTACCATCTCTTCTGCCAAGCGAAACAGCAATACTGTGGTGAATTCGGGTGTCCGCCGCCACCACCTTGTTCCCCACCGCCGCTCTATACCCCGACCGAAACCCCGGAAATTCCGCCTTGTCATCCGGGACCCCATGATGGCGGAAAAGGTTAGCAACTGCGTAATTGGCGCTATAACCTTACGGAGGTCAGATATCTAAGGCCTGAGATCAGAAAATGTCAACCGTTAGTAAAATCTGTTAAAGTTCAGAACGGCCGTGCGTATCCACGCATCGGCCTTTCGTTTTATTTTCCATAGCGGGCATGCTTATTGCTAAGTTTCCCGGATCAAAGATCGATAAATTGTGAGAATAAACAGAAGGTAAAAGGCTCCTCCAATTAGGAGGGTTGTTGGGTAGATCACACCTTTGCGATGCAGAGAAATGTAAGGAATCATCGCCGCACCCAGAGCAAGGAGCGCACTCGACAAGGCCAAGGTATCCAGTTTCCACGGTGTAAGCACGATTCCGATAGCCGTAATCACAGAGCTCTGAAATACCATAGCTCCAGTCAAGTTACCCATCGCCAACGTGTCTTTACCGCGGCTAATCCAAAGAACGCTATTAAACTTTTCCGGCAACTCTGTAGCAATCGGAGTAATTATTAACGAAAGCACAAACACCGGAACTCCAATAGCTATCGCGATTAAAGCAATAATTATTTGTCCTAAAATTTTAACCAATGTTGGATTTTGAGTCTGCCCTGCTACGTAGAGAGGAGCTAAATTCTCGTGTTTACACCCATTTATGCAATCACGCAATATCAGTAATATATAGACCCCATAGGCTAAAACCAATACCCAGGCCATATCATTCTTGAGTTCTTGATTGGACAAAAATGACGCGAAAATTGCCATAGAATATACTATCAGGAAGAATTTTAAATCCCTTCGAACGACTTTCGCCTCTAATCGAAGGGGGCGATTATTGCGACGGAACAATAGTGCTGCAAGTCCAGTAATAAAGAAAGCAAGTGTCGCCAACATGAAGGGCGCACCAAGAATAGCCCCAATGCCTATCTCCGCCCCTTCTGTGCCCTTCTTCAAGCCAAGAATAGCTATAAGTGACACCATGGTCTCGGGTAAGGCCGTCCCGACTGCTGCGAGAATACTCCCAACCGCTCCGGCACCAAGTTTTAGCCTTTGCCCCAGCCACTCAATCCCATTGGTAAACGCTTCTGCACCAATCAAAATGATCCCGAAACTCACAAGCAGCGCCGCCAGCTCTCTCAAACTTTCCTCTCCCTTCTTCCCGCATACCGCCTTCGCTTCCTGACTATTAAACAGTCACTCTAAATATACGGGAGGGGGATTATTCTAGAACCTGGGAACTTGCGTTACAACGCTCACCTCATGCTTTCGCGGGCCAAACTAGGGCTCAGGTGGTTTCCATATAAGAAGGCGGGGTGGAACACGTCCTGTGTTCCACCCCGCTGATGAAAGCACCACTTGAGCCGAGTTTGGCTAGCCACTCCATCAGAGAGGTTCGCTTTAGTAAGCGCGAAGTTCCGGGCTAGGGATGAGGAAAACGCAGTACAAAATTGCAATAAAAGGGAAAAGCTCCTTTCATGGAGCTTCGGGGTAATCTTCTTCAGCTTTATATGGAGCCATTATCATTGGCAAAGTAACGAATCTTTCAGTGATAAATGCAATGACTAGAGAAGCATAGGAATATAAAGGATGAGCAATCTCATCAATTTCTTTCAATATATCAGATTCTATTAATTTACCTTTATATTTATAGGCACCTAATATTTCGAGATCTAATCTAAAAGGTCCTTCTGGACTAAAAAACAAGCGTTCAGATAATTTAATCCTTATCTCTTTATCTTTAATTTCTAATAAGGTTACGTTATTTTGGCGATTAAATTTAACAAAGTCCTCAGAAATATCACTTGATAATAATTGACCGTTTATACTTTGAAGCTGAACATTGATTAGAGTTAATTTACTATCTAATTTTGATGTACTAGTTTTCTTATTAGTCTTTGTTGTCTCACTCTTAGTTACCATCTTAGTTTATCATCTCCTTTCGAGTGATATTTGTAGGCCATTTCGGTTGAATTTTTTGAAATGAATTATCATATTTTTTCTTTATACCCAGATCTAAACTAGGTATAAATATATTGATATTATTAGTTTCTTTTATTTGATTTCTTCCAACTACTTTCCCAAAATTTAGTGAAAGTAAGGAAAGTAGATATGAATTCAGACTCATATTATCCTTTTTAGCAACTAAAGAAAGCTCTCTATGAAGAAATTTAGGAAGTCTTAATGTAAATTTCCCACTATAATCTTCATCTTCTTCAGTACTAGGAAAAGGAATTTTCTGTTCTCTTTTGATAGCTGTTTTAATCCAAGCAGTTTTAGCATCTAATAAATTACTCAAAGCTTCTTGTTGTGTTTCGCCATCTGACATGCAACCTTTTAAATCAGGAATACTTGCTAACCATCCACCGCCATCTTCTTCTTTAAGCGGTGTCAATACTACTTGATATGATAAATTTAAGTAGTATTGAATATCCTTGATCATTTTATTCGACCTCCTTTATTTCCTCAATTAGCTATTATTTTTTTAACATATATAGTTTTTATCCTATTACTGTGTACTGGTATGCTAAGATATCTAAATTTTTATGATATACTATCCAGTGACTTCCTCCATCTGGTTCATCATAGTATATGTCAAAAGATCTGAGGATAGGAAGTAATTCATCCCATTTTATATCATTAGGATTTTGAAGAAGTCGTTCAAATCTTTTCCCAATTTTTGACATTCTTATCTCTCCTATATTATTCACATCGATATCATGTATGATACTAATATTTATAAATAATATCTGGTATCAAATATGATACTATCTGCTGTAATTTTTGTCAATGGCAAACTTTGCGCGACAGTATATTCCCAAGATCCGTCACCAATATCAACTGTGCGGTTTAGTTCCTGACATTGAAAGAAACTGAAATTCTGTGTTGCATAGTAATCCTGACGCCAAGCTATGATGGCATCGCTAAACAGGCCAACGATAGATT
>JQID01000074.1:6405-16417 GCA_000770645.1 Desulfosporosinus sp. Tol-M | reverse complement strand
TGTATTATGCCATTTGAGATAGTACGCAACGACATAACGAAAATGAACGTTGACGCCATCGTAAATGCAGCGTATATTGCCCTGCAGATGGGTGGCGGCGTATGCGGCGCAATATTTTCGCTGCCGGAGCGGACAAGCTTCAATCGGAATGTAACAGCATTGGCTTCTGTGAGGTTGGTGTAGCTGTTATCACTGATGGATATGTTCGTCATAACCACGGACGGCATGGAAAACGCCAGCCGTGAGTACAGCTACGAAAAGATAAGCGCCATGATCGAGAGGCAGAAGGCAAAATACGGCTGGAATTCATTTTCCTCGGCGCTAACATTGACGCATTGATGAAGACTTCAAGAGTCGTAAAGGCAAAAAGTAACGCATCAAACAAAACAGGCATAGGATTCCAACCTGTGCCTGTTGATGTAAGATAGCATTTATTTTGTTCGAGTGAAAGGGGTGCTTTTATGCTTGGCGCTATTTTGGGCGACATCGTCGGAAGCCCATATGAATTTGACCAGAATAATATAAAGACCACAGACTTTCCATTGTTCGGGAGGCATTCTCATTTCACCGACGACACTGTAATGACGTTGGCTGTTGCGGAAGGGCTGATGAACGGATACGATGACCAAAAAAGAACCGAAGAAGAACTTGTAACAGCTATGCAGAAGTATGGCAAACTGTATCCTCATGCAGGCTATGGAGCGAGATTTTCCGGCTGGTTATCCGACGAAACCCCAAGACCATATATGAGCTACGGCAACGGCTCGGCAATGCGTGTTTCCGCAGTGGCGTGGATGTTCGATAATCTCGAGCAGGTTGAACGGTATGCCCGGATCAGTGCCTGTGTCACCCACAATCACCCGGAAGGAATAAAGGGCGCAGAGGCAACTGCTGCTGCTGTTTATCTTGCCCGTACCGGAAAAAGCAAAGTGGAAATCAAGCAATACGTGGAGAAGACATATCAATATGATTTGAACCGCACGCTTGATGAAATCCGTCCTAATTATCACCATGTGGAAAGCTGTCAGGAAACCGTACCAGAAGCCATCATTGCTTTTCTCGAAAGCAGCGATTTTGAAGATGCCCTAAGAAAGGCTGTTTCCCTGGGCGGCGATAGTGATACGCTGGCAGCTATTGCAGGCAGTATTGCCGAAGCCTTCTATGGTATTCCTGCAGTGCTGAAGGGAAAGGCATGGTCCATGCTGGATGAAACTTTGAAGCGAGTATTATGGCGATGGTATGTTTGGTACTATACTCCGTATTTTGAAAAGCACCATAAACGGCCTGGAGAAAAGCAGAAGAAGGGAACTCCCCAGATTCCATCCCCAGTTTTTAATGAAAATCTGATTGAATTTGAGCAGATATTTAATCTGAGCGGAATCGCTGATGTTAACTATCTGCATACGATCGAAAGCTACGGAATTAAAGCTGAACATGACAGTTTTGCTTTGGCTATTCCGACAGCGAGTAAACAACTGCTGAATGCCATGCTTACTTGCTATATTAGACAGGAGCGATTCTGCGATGGCCTCATAGCCGCTGTTGAAAACGGAAACATCGGCCACATTCTGGCAAGTCTAAAAGAAGTACAGGCTAAATGATAGTCACACAAGTACACCAAGGACTTCTTCTATAGCTTCATTTAGCTCTCCTTTACCGATCCCCGTCTGCGCTGAAAAAGGAAGAATCAGTGACACATCAGGAATATCTAAGGCCTTGGCGATAACATTCAAGTGCTTCAGCCACTGTCCACGTGCAATTTTGTCCGCTTTAGTGGCTACAACCATGGTTGGCATCTGTATATTGCGCAGCCACTGCTGCATTTCAATATCTTCAATACTCGGTGCATGGCGGATATCCACAATTTGAATCACCGCTCGTAACGGCTCTCGCTTTTTAAGATAGGCCTCCATCATAGGCCCCCACTGTGCATTAACCGTTTTAGCGACTTTAGCATAGCCGTAACCTGGTAAATCCACGAGCAACCACTGATCATTAACCCTGTAAAAATTTAGAGTTTGTGTTTTTCCAGGAGTATTCCCCGTCCGCGCCAAGGTGCTTTGCGCCGGCCTCTGTTCAACATCCGGAATTCTTCCTTGAGCATAAACGGAATTCACCGGGATATCTTCCTGAACTTCATCCGAATGAGCCAGTGGCAAAAAAGCAAGTTTCAGTACCTCTTCAATTCGGCTCACAAAGTGGAATTCCAGGACTTTACGAACTTTCTCCGGAACATCTTCAAGGTCTTTACGGTTTTCCTCAGGGAGAATTACTACTTTGATTCCTGCCCGATGGGCCGCTAAAACTTTTTCTTTAACCCCACCGATGGGCAAAACGTTCCCGCGCAAGGTTATTTCCCCCGTCATGGCCAAATCCGACCGCACGGAGCGCCTTGCCAGGGCCGAGGCTATCGCTGTGGCCATCGTAACTCCTGCCGAAGGACCGTCTTTGGGAGTAGCACCTTCCGGAACATGGATGTGAAGGTCTGTTTTCTCATAAAAGTCTTCCTCAATCCCTAAACTAAGAGCATGCGCCCGTACAAAAGTCCAAGCCGCTTGCGCGGATTCCTTCATGACATCCCCTAGTTGACCGGTTAACGTCAGTTTCCCTTTTCCCGGCAAGGGGGTTACTTCCACCGTGAGTACTACCCCACCGACTTCGGTGAACGCTAGACCCGTTACCGCTCCGATTTCAGGAGCCTTCGCCGCCACTTGGAAATGAAAGCGAGGTGCACCTAGCGCGGACTCTACATCTTCAAAGGTCAGCATATGCGGTTCCCATTCTTTTTTTACCCAGCGAATGGCGATTTTCCGGCATAGATTAGCTATCTGCCTCTCCAGAGCCCGTACACCGGACTCCCGTGTGTACCCCTGAACCAGCTTGAGCAATACTTCCTCATCCAGTGATACGACATCCTTTTTAAGTCCATGCGCTTCCATCTGCTTGGGCAGGAGATAGCGCAAAGCAATATTTACTTTTTCATCTTCTGTATACCCACTAAGGGTAATAACCTCCATCCGGTCCAAGAGCGGACGGGGAATTGATTGCATTACATTTGCCGTAAGCACAAAAAGAGTTTGCGATAGATCAAAGGGAAGTTCCATGTAATGATCGGTGAAGGTATTATTTTGCTCCGGGTCCAAAACCTCTAAGAGAGCTGAGGCTGGGTCCCCACGGAAATCTGACGTCATCTTATCAATTTCATCTAAGAGGAAAACCGAATTACGGGTTCCTGCTGTCCGAACACCCTGAATTATCCGTCCAGGTAAAGCCCCTATATAGGTACGGCGGTGTCCCCTAATCTCAGCCTCATCACGTAAGCCACCTAAGGACATGCGCACGAATTTACGATTTAAAGCCCGGGCAATGGATTTGGCTAAGGACGTCTTGCCAACCCCAGGCGGACCTACTAAGCATAGAATTGGGCTTTTCATTTTGGGCGTCAGTTTGCGGATTGCCAAAAACTCCAGAATACGTTCTTTGATTTTCTCCAGACCATAGTGGTCCTCGTTCAAAATGTCCTCGGCCTTTTTTAGATCGATTTTATCCTTGGAGGTTTTCGTCCAGGGAAGTGCCAAAATCCAGTCCAGATAAGTACGAACCACAGTACCTTCCGCTGAAGAGGGGGGCATTTTTTCTAAGCGTTCAATTTCTTTGATCGCCTTTTGCTCGACTTCTTTGGGGAACTTGGCATTGGCAACTTTCTCTCGGAATTCCTCCGCCTCAACTTGGCGCTCATCTTTATCTCCCAGTTCTTTTTGGATTGCCTTCATCTGTTCTCGTAAATAGTATTCCTTCTGCGCTTTATCCATTTGCTTACGCACTCTTTGACCGATGCGTCGTTCCAGCTCCAGGATCTCGATTTCCCGCATTATTAGTTCAGTTAAACGTTCCAAACGGAATTCCACTGCTATGGCGTCCAAGATGGTTTGTTTATCTGGTACTTTAAGATTCAGGTGCGAAGCGACAATGTCTGCTAATTGGCCTGGCTCGTCCACTGCTAAAACTGTTCCTAAAGTTTCGACGGGAACACGTTTACCAAGTTTAGCGTATTCTTCAAACTGGTGGATCATTCCCCGAATTAATGTATCTATTTCCGGCGTGGATGTTTTCTTTTCCTCAGGCAGCACCTCAACCCGCACCTTAAAAAACCGCTTCTCCTCTAAAAATTCAAGTACCCGACCTCGCGAAATCCCTTCAACCAAGACACGCATGGTACCACCCGGAAGTTTTAAGAGTTGCTTTATTTCAGCGACTGTACCCATTTCGTACACATCCTCTGCAGTCGGCGAATCGATCTCTGTCTCTTTCTGTGCAGCTAAAAGAATAATCCGGTCGCAGAGCATGGCCTCCTCAATCGCAGCCCTGGAACATTCCCTCCCGACATCCAGATGAATAACCATATACGGAAAAACTAAAATCCCCCGTAACGGGAGTAATGGTAATTCGCGTTCTTTTTTCACTGATATCCCTCCTAGTTAAAAATCCACAAAGTATATAACTTATACTATCTGACTAGTATAGTCAAAAAAGCACACTAAATATAGTGTGCCAAACTCATCTTGAACTATTCTAACACGTTTTACCCCGTTCTGGCAAATTCGCAACGACGTTAGTTACTACTCTGTTGACTGCAAAATCCAAGTGGTTCAATACTTCTTCAAGTGGCGGACTAATCTCAGTTTTTTCAATTTTAATATCTGAGGCTATAGCCAATTCTAAAACTTGAGTAAGCTCCTCCACTGGAATAATCTTGATCTCTTCGTTTAATTCGGCAAAGCGTTCCTGCCAGTTTTCCTTAGGAATCAGAACCCGCTTGCACCCGGCTTGCTTCGCAGCTTCGATCTTGGCAGCAACACCTCCGACGGGTTTCACCCGTCCTCGGATAGATAGTTCTCCGGTCATTGCCAGATAATTATCCACCTTTAGCTGACGAATTGCAGAAATAGTAGCCGTCGCAATGGCAATTCCCGCCGACGGACCATCGAGCGGAACGCCGCCCGGAAAATTTACATGAATGTCAAAATTTCGAGGTTCAATTCTCATTTGCCGTTTTAAAACGGTAAGAACATTTTCCACTGAACTGCGGGCCATGCTCTTGCGCCGAATTTTCTTTCCTTCACTCCCTTGTTCTTCTTCATCAACAATCCCTGTCACCAAAAGGACACCCGTGCCCGAATCGACAGGAAGGGCGGTTACTTCCAACTCAAGAAGCATACCCATATTCGGTCCGTAAACAGCAAGTCCATTAACGACCCCAGCACTGGCCTCCAGGGGCACTTTTCTATCCGGACGAGGCGCATATTGCCCTGTTGTGATAACCCATTCCATAATTTCCACGTCAACCCGAGGTACCCGGTTGGTTAAAGCGACCCCTGCGGCTAACTGCACCATATTAACGGCCTCACGGCCATTAGAGGCAAATTGTTTAATGACATTCAGCGCAGCCGGGGTAATAGGCATTTCCATCTTTGCAGCAGCTACACGGGCGATTTCCGAGATTTCAGTAGGAAGCAAACCCTGAAAATAAACCTCCATGCACCGGGAACGAATCGCGGGCGGAATTTGTCCCGGACTTCGGGTGGTCGCCCCCACAAGACGGAAGTCAGCTGGAAGACCATTTTGAAAAATATCGTGGATATGTTGTGGAATGTTGGGATCTTCCGAGCTATAATAGGCGCTTTCGAGGATCACTTTGCGATCCTCTAGGACTTTTAAGAGCTTATTTATTTGAATCGGATGAAGTTCTCCGATTTCATCGATAAAGAGAATCCCACCGTGTGCTTTAGTGACCGCTCCTTGTTTCGGTTGAGGAATTCCCGCCAGCCCCATGGCTCCGGCTCCTTGGTAAATCGGATCATGTACCGAGCCGATCAAGGGATCGGCGATCCCTCGCTCATCAAAACGTGCGGTCGCCCCGTCGATTTCTGTGAAATGGGCGCTTTCTTTAAATGGGGAAAGTGGATTCTTCTTGGCTTCTTCTAAGATTAACCGGGCGGCAGCGGTTTTGCCGATGCCAGGAGCTCCATAAATCAACACATGCTGCGGATTAGGACCGCATAAAGCGGCTCGCAAGGCTTTGATTCCCTCTTTTTGCCCGATAATTTCCTCAAAATTAGTGGGACGGGTTTTTT
The DNA here is from genome assembly GCA_000770645.1 of Desulfosporosinus sp. Tol-M. Taxonomy (GTDB): domain Bacteria; phylum Bacillota; class Desulfitobacteriia; order Desulfitobacteriales; family Desulfitobacteriaceae; genus Desulfosporosinus. The sequence continues at coordinate 10,283 of JQID01000074.1, read as the reverse complement.
CAGACAAAGGAGTGGTTAAGGTAACCTTTCGCATTTTATGTAATTTTTCAAGTTCCTTATGAGATTCCAGTTCAACCGATCTTTTATTTCCTTGTTGAGACTTGAGCATACTCCAAAAATATAGCCCTATAACAATGGCGAAAACCAACTGAACAACCATAACTATACCACTGAGTCCATTCATGTCCTCTTTTCCTCCCTATGATATCTCTTGTGATAGTATTGCCACAAGGTGAAAAATAAAACATCATAAATGACGAAGTTCTAAAAAAACTACAAACAAAAACACCGGTGCCGCCCAAATTCGAGGTTCGATGTTCAATGTTCGAGGTTCGAACATCCTGCTTCATATCTTGTTCTATAAACCATACATCAATACCATGACAAAACACCGGCGCAGCCCTCGCTGCTCCGGCAAGGTTCGATGTTCAATATTCGAGGTTCGAACATCTTAACACGTGCTTCGAAACGAACCACAAACTGCGTACTACGAATAAATAACACCGGCGCAGCTATATGCTACTCCGGTGTCAATTCGATGTTCACTATTCGAACCACGTACCACGAACTTCGAACCACTATTATGCCTCGCCTAAGCAGATTCTTCCTTCTTGCCTTTTTTGGGTTTATCAGCCACGACGAGAAGGGGTTCTTCTTTCTTCAAGACCACGTCCTGCGTGATGACGCATTTCGAAACATCATTGCGCGAGGGCAAATCATACATCACGTTGAGCATGATATCCTCCACAATGGCCCTTAAGCCCCGTGCTCCGGTATTGCGACGAATCGCTTCAGTGGCAATCAACTCAAGTGCCGCATCTTTGAACTCCAAGGTTACACCGTCAAGCTCCATCAGCTTCTGGTATTGCTTAACCAAGGCATTCTTGGGTTCTGTCAAAATGCGTACTAACGCCGCTTCATCCAATGCCTCAAGAGTTACAATCACAGGTACACGTCCTACAAACTCAGGGATTAGCCCGAATTTCTGAAGGTCGGTCGGCAAAATTCCTTTTAAAATTTCACCTACATTCATATTGGTTTTATTTTGGATAGTTGCGCCAAAGCCCATGGTTTTCTGTCCTGTCCGGTTTTGAATGATTTTTTCAATCCCGTCAAAAGCTCCGCCGACAATAAAGAGAATATTCGTGGTATCCAATTGAATAAATTCCTGGTGCGGATGTTTGCGTCCACCTTGTGGAGGCACGCTGGCAACAGTTCCTTCAAGAATTTTCAGTAAGGCTTGCTGAACTCCTTCCCCAGAAACATCCCGAGTAATAGAGGGATTTTCAGACTTTCGGGCAATCTTATCGATTTCATCAATATAAATAATGCCCTTTTCTGCTTTTTCCACATCATAATCAGCGGCTTGAATTAATTTAAGGAGAATATTCTCTACATCCTCACCCACGTACCCTGCTTCTGTGAGTGACGTGGCATCTGCTATGGCAAAGGGAACATTAAGGACTTTTGCTAGTGTCGAGGCCAGCAAAGTCTTTCCTGAACCAGTGGGTCCCAGCATAATGATGTTCGACTTTTGCAATTCAACATCATCAATTTTCATGCCCATGTTAATCCGTTTGTAATGGTTGTATACTGCTACCGAAAGCGCCTTTTTCGCTTGATCCTGGTCAATAACATATTGATCAATAATCGCCCGGATTTCCTTGGGTTTCAGAATTTCTCCAATTTCAACGCCCAAGTCGTCGGTCAGCTCTTCCTCGACAATCTCATTGCAGAGTTCAATACATTCATCACAAATGTATACGCCTGGACCGGCAACCAATTTCTTGACCTGTTCCTGGGTTTTACCGCAGAATGAACACTTTAGTTGGTTTTTGTCATTGGTGTACTTTGCCATCTTCTCACCTCTATTCCCAGAATTTTCCTCGCGTTGTTGACTATGAATTTTGTTCTACTAAAAAGTTAACCGTCTTCTCACTGATCAAACTTCGTTTAAAAAACTCGAGTTCTCCACGCGCAATGAGGGACTGTTTGAGAGATGTTGCGTCTTGTTGATAATTCTCAGCAAGTTTTTGGATCCCTTCATCTACTTCGTCTTCTGTGGCCTCAATTCCTTCTGCCTTGGCAATAGCTTCTAAAACTAAATCTTTTTTAACGCTTTCCACTGCTTGAGGACGCAGGCGCTCCAGCATAGTTTCCTCTGTCGAGTTGGTATACTGGTAATACTGCTCGAGTGACATTCCCTGCAGAGCTAAAGTACGATTTAAATTTTCCGCCATAGCTTTAATTTGTTCAGTAAACATGACTTCAGGAATTTCGACGCTGGCATTGTCTACCACTTTAGAAATGACCGCCTCAATTTGATCCCTTTTGGCTTGTATTTCACCCCGCAATAATAATTTATTCCGTAAGTCAGTTTTCAATTCATCAAGCGTTTCAAATTCACTAACATCTTTGGCAAATTCATCATCCAGTGACGATATTTCTTTGCGTTGAATCTTTTTAATATCCGTTTTAAAAACAGCTTCTTTTCCTGCTAGCTCTTCACTATGATATTCATTTGGGAAGGTAAGGTTGACATCAACATGTTGTCCGATTTCAGCTCCAATTAAACCTTCTTCAAAACCAGGAATGAAGGTACCCGAACCAATAACTAGTTCATAATTTTCCCCTTTTCCGCCTACGAAAGGCACATCGCCTGTAAATCCTTCAAAGTCAATGGTGACGGTATCCTCGTATTCAACCATACCTTCGTCAAGTGTAATGAGACGGGCGTGTTGCTGCTGTTTATTTTTCAGTTCTTCGAGCACTTGCTCGTCCGTTACGCTAACTGCATCTTGTGTAATATGAAGTCCAATATATTCTCCTAATTCAACTTCCGGCTTGACGCTTACTTTTGCTTTGAAAATAAGGTCTTTTCCCTCTTCGATCTGTACTAAGTCAACTGAAGGTCGTTCCACCGGATTGATACCGCTTTCTTCAACCGCTTCAGCGTAAGCTACTCCGATCAAATGATCCAACGCTTCGTCGTAAAGGGCGTCCTTCCCCACATGAAGTTCAACCATCCGACGCGGTGCTTTACCTTTACGGAACCCTGGGATATTAACTTTTTTAGCATAAGCCTTGGCAGCTTGGTTCACCGCTAGTACGAATTTTCCAGCATCGACAGTCACTTCTAAAGCAACAACATTCTTTTCTATTTTTTCTACAGAGACTGACATATATTCTCCCCCTTAAAGCACTATTTATTCTATAAACAAGATACAAGGTAGCTGTGGAATACTTCGATAGTCTTCCCAATTTTTTCAACTGCAAACCCTTACTTAAACCGAAAACATCAATAGAAAACTTGGCTAACACCTGGCACCGGCCACTAAAAGGACAAAGTCTTCTAAATTTATTAGCCAATTATACCAGACTTAATCTCCGTAATCAAATTGATGCGCAACGAAGGCGGGAAAGGGTGAAATCCCCCTGCAATTAGTCTCTCTCTGCTAATCCACACCAACAGCGGCTTATTTCCAAGTCGCTCATTTTTGCGATTTTTCCCTGTTGGATAATAAACACGCACATTATACAACAATTATCAATTCTTTGGGTTTTCTGATCTAGAAGCTGTAATATTCCCTCCTCACACCAACAGCCTAATTACCAAGGGGTCCCATAATGATGAAACGTCTCTAGCTTGAGGATAACTCTTAGCTTTCAGGGAAAAATAATCTTCACAAAAAACAACCTGAGTTGTTTGGAAAGGAGAACTAATATGCTCCTCGTTGTCGTCAGAACTCTAATTTTATACACGCTGGTCGTCATTGCCCTTCGTCTGATGGGAAAAAGAGAAATTGGCCAATTGCAGCCTTTTGAGCTGGTCGTTATTCTCATGATCTCCGACCTTGCCGCCATACCCAGTGAAAATG
>JQID01000074.1:0-6339 GCA_000770645.1 Desulfosporosinus sp. Tol-M | reverse complement strand
CATATTCCAACAAAGGCCGAAGGGTTACCGCTGGTTATTATCTCGGACGGTAAACTAAATAATAATAACCTTCAGCGGGGCAATAAAGATCGGACTTGGTTAAATAGTGAACTAAAAAAGCGCACTATTAACAAGATCGAAGATGTCCTCTTAGCAAGCCTCGATTCTTCTGGGACACTCTTCGTGCAAGTAAAGGAGCGATAAGGTCGAATGTTCTGTTTGAGTCGTTGTGCATTCGATACTTGCTACCCCCGTGTGTCGTCGCATCCCCGACAAAATGAAACACAAATAGAGTGAGGTGGAATCTGTTGCGCACCCTTATAATCATTGTTACCCTTGTCATTTTATTATTAGGAGGTTCGTTAACTTCTTCTCAGTATATTCAGACATCTACCCTTGCTTTCGGCGTTCCGCTTGAGGCGGTCGAACAATCTATCTCCATCCGGAAATGGGAGGTTGCTCAAAAAGAATTGCACACCGCCCAATTGCGCTGGGATAAAAACAAAACCTTGTGGACCGTTATCCTCGACCATCGAGAGAGCGACACTATCGACATCAGCATAAAGCGCTTGGAAAAATACATTGCAGCACAAGACGTTTCACTTGCTCTCGGGGAAATATCGGCTTTGATACTTCTAGTTGATCATATTTCCGATTCAACGAAGTTTAATTTGAGAAACATATTATGAGATTCTGCAATTCAGGGCTTCCAGCTTCTTATACCTTGAATACCAGCCTCTTTTTTCACAAGATCCTGAGGGCTTCCGCTTTCCATAATACGGCCTCGCTCCACTGTTTGAGGCAGAGGCGGCTTTTCCGGCTGCCATAGAGTACTTGAAGAGAATATGGAGCATATAAAAGAGACCCGCCTAACTTCCGATTAGACGAGTCCATCGTGTGGAAAATTTTTGATGGGCATTTGTTGGGCATTGACGTTTTCGTTAGCCTTACAGATGCCCATTAAAGTCAGTATTGGTGCGGGAAACAGGACTTGAACCTGCACGGTTTCCCGCTGGAACCTAAATCCAGTGCGTCTGCCAGTTCCGCCATTCCCGCATATTTATAATTGTTGCAGTAATAATAATAATATCATAGTTCTTACAAAATAACAAGTTATGTTTTTTCATGGAAGGATTTTGACAAAACAAAAGCACCCGACTTAGCATCCGATGCAACTTTTACGTTATGGGGTGGGTGATGGGTTTCGAACCCACGAATGCCGGAACCACAACCCGGTGCGTTAACCACTTCGCCACACCCACCATAAAACTTGTAATATTGGTGCGCCTGGAGAGATTCGAACCCCCGACAACCTGCTTAGAAGGCAGATGCTCTATCCAGCTGAGCTACAGGCGCATTTCAAGGATTACGATCGTCAACCCAGGTACCATTTCAACCGGGGAAAATCGGAAAAATCATGGTCGGGGCAGAGGGATTTGAACCCCCGGCCTCCTGCTCCCAAGGCAGGCGCGCTAGCCAAGCTGCGCTATGCCCCGTTTGGTGACCTGATCAGTATAGCTCATCTCTATCTATTCGTCAAGAAAAAAATTATTTACTTTTTTGATTTCTTAGGATCGGGATCACTTTACGAAATGCCTGAGCTCTATGACTTAACATATTTTTCTCAGTTAAGGTCAGCTCGGCCATCGTGCGAGCAAACTCCGGCAAATAAAAGACCGAGTCATAGCCAAATCCATCTGAGCCGCGACGCAGGGTCAAAATTCGCCCTTCAACAGTGCCCTCAGTCAGATATTCTTTCCCAAAAGGCGTTACCATAACCAACGCGCAACGAAAACGTGCAGTCCTTTTGTCCTCAGGGATCGTTTCTAAGAGATGAAGTAGTTTGTCAATGTTGCGTTCATCATCTTTCGGTTCCCCCGCAAAACGCGCAGAATATACTCCAGGCGCACCATCTAAGGCATCGACTTCCAAGCCGGAATCATCGGCAAGAGCAATCAGCCCTGTTCTCCGGACCGCTTCTCTGGCTTTAAGCGCGGCATTTTCTGCGAAGGTTACCCCATTTTCCTCCACGTCTTCCCAGTCCGGGATATTTAGTAAAGACAACACTTCAATACCCTCATCCACGAGCAGTTCTTGAAGTTCATGAATTTTTCCCTGGTTTTGAGTCGCAAGTATTATCTTCATGAGGTTGTTTCCTCTGTCGTCTTCTGAACTTCCATCAAAGTGCGAATCCCTTTTTCGGCAAGTTGCAATAACGCATCTAAATCTGCACGGTCAAAGGGGGTTTCTTCCGCTGTTCCTTGGATTTCCACGAACTTTCCGGCACCAGTCATGACGACATTCATGTCTACGTCCGCTCGTGAATCTTCTTCATATTCTAAATCCAGAATCGCGTGTCCCTGGACCTTCCCCACGGAGACTGCCGCAAGTGTATCTTGTATTGGGTTTGTTCTAATTAGTCTCTTTTCCAATAAAAACTGTACGGCATCAATCAGGGCAACGTATGCTCCAGTAATGGCAGCGGTACGAGTTCCACCATCCGCCTGTAGAACATCGCAATCCAGCCAAATTGTGCGTTCGCCAAGCTTCTTTAAATCAACCACAGATCGCAGCGCACGACCAATTAAACGTTGAATTTCCATCGTGCGACCAGTAACCTTACCTTTGGTTTGTTCACGTAGCGTCCGGGTATGCGTCGCCCGCGGAATCATCGCGTACTCCGCAGTAACCCATCCCTTGCCTGAGCCTTTCTGAAAGGGGGGTACTTTTTCTTCTACACTGGCGGTACATAAGACCCGAGTTTCCCCGATTTCGATGAGAACCGAACCCTCAGGTATATTGGTAAACCGCCGTGAAATTTTAACAGTCCGTAATTCATCATAAGCCCGACCGAGCGCACGCTGCATTTTGATAACCTAACCTTTCTTTCACCTAAGTCATTTACATATTTTAGTTTACCAGAATAGAACGAGAAACGCCAATCCGCTGTCCAGGATGGACGAGTGTCCCTGCAGCCACGACGCGAATAGGACGTTCGAGGTTAGAGCGCCGCCAAGGATGGCAAGGTGCCGAGATGGCTAGAAGGGACCGACGACCATGGATGGTCAAGTGTCAGGGCTTAAATAATGTTGTTGAATACTTTAAGGGATTAATACTGAAAATCACGAGCAGGAGTAGGGGTTGATGACATAAATAGATACCCAATGAATTCTGGCTCAACCACTTAATGAGTTTGGAATTTGGCTGAAACGGTAATAGTGGTTCCGTCCGCTGAGCGTAGAAATGCCGATAAGCCAGGATTCCGAAGAGGGTCACCGCTAGATACGGAAAAAGGGGATAATAATCCATTGAGCCAAACCCATCATACTTAAGGCCAAATGGAAGCAATAGGCTCGTTCCAAGCACTTGCTCTTTGAACCAAAATCCAATCACCACGGAAGAACATGCAAGACCCCAAAGTGTCCATGAAGACAATCTGGCCAGGAGCGGAGACAAGATCATTGTCACGCCTAAAAAATGCAGGATCCCAAAACGAACATACCCCTCTTTCATGAATAGATAGGTCGCCACCGTAATGCCCATGCCATAGAACAGCACTTTTAGGCCTCTCCTAACAGGGGATCTGCTAAATCCACTTGAAATACCGGAGATAAAGATAAAAAGCAGGGCGGAGGCTTTTCCAATAAAAAACCAAAGCGGGAACTGATAGTCAATACTTACCCCGGCAAACTCCTGCAGGTCAAAAACAAGATGAAAAAGGACCATTAGAACAATCGCAACCGCCCTAAGAACATCGATCTCTCCATGGCGTTGGTTTGCAATCTCACAATTTAGTGAATCTCCATCACTATCGATTGTCCTCTTCATTTTCCTTCCCTCCTGCCTTGTCGTGGTCCATGGTTCGTGGTCGAATATCGATTCTCAAATATCGCACTTCGCATTTAACCGACGGCTAACTGACATCCCATCTCCAAACGGTAAAACAGTAGTGATAAAGTCCCGATTCTGGCAAAGATCATCTAAAAATCGGCGTAATCCATTCACCATTCGGTCATATTTTGGTGTAATAGCACTTCCCGGAACCACCCAACCACGGAAAAGCACATTGTCCACCACCAGTAACCCCCCAGGTGCAATTAAGTGGTAAATAAGATTCAAATATTCTAAATATTCACCTTTGGCTGCATCAATGAAAACAAAATCGAACCTTGAATTTAACACCGGCAGGATCTTACGGGCATCCCCCTCTAAAGCAGTGATCAGGTTTTGAAGTCCCGCACGTTCAAAGTATATAAGGGCTCGGGCACACCGATCTTTATTCAAATCAATCGTTGTGACATGCCCTCCGGTTGTTTCCGCTGCACGCGCCAACCAAATCGTTGAATATCCTATCGCCGTTCCGATCTCTAAAATAGCCTGCGCCTTGCCCATATGAACGAGTAAGTTGAGAAAATTTCCGATCATCGGCGTCACTACCGGAATTGTTTCCTTTAGGGCTTGCTCTTCCATTTCTCGAAGCAGTGGATCCCGTTCACCCAGCAGTGTTTCAAGATATTGTTCCATTTCAAAAGGGTAAAACAAAACCAATCTCCCCTTCTCGTTCGCTCGAATTCGAATCAACAGTGTTTCCGGCAGTCCATAGATTACCCCTTAAGCAATGATCATATGCTTAGGGTGGGATAGAGTATTCTACAGTTATCTTCAAAGAACTGATTTTGAAAATCACTAAAAGACAGCAAAAGAGAGCCCTCCGTTTGACCCTCTTTGACTAATCACTCATTATCACGAGACTGTTCATTTATTACCACATAAAGGCGTTTTGCTGATGTAATTCTTAATTTGTTTTTCATCCAACGCGACGACAAGTTACACGCTGAGAGAATTCATGAAAGAAAGCCTCCTGGTCTGTTTCCAACTGTTCAACCGATCCATCCGACAATACTTCATAAATTTTAACCTCACCGCCACCCTTAGTCCATTCGTGGCAACATTCCCTGCAGTAATACCGTTCACGGCCAATTCGGCCAACCTCACGTGCTCCACATAACGGGCAACCATTCATACCTCATTCCAACTCCTATCAGAGATTTCCAAGATTAATTACATTATACCGCAAAACCCTTAATTGTGCTTAAGAAATTGTGAACTATTGTATCCAGGTGAATGATGTATTTCTGAATATTCTCAATCCCTGTCTCTCATTTTACTCCTAAGACAAGTAAAAGCAAGAGGCAAATGCGAGGCAACCCCGCCCAGAAGATCGCGATCACACAAAGCTATCCTCCACACAACACCCAATTGCTCCATTAAACTGCGGCGCCTTCGGCACGACAATCTTCTTGCCCGACCCAGTCTCCAAAAGCTTACCTACGGCGTGGTTATGCGCAACACCCCCGGTAAAGACCAGAATCTCACCGGTGAATGAACGCAGGAGAGGCAAAATGCGCTTAACAATTGTAGCGTTAACCCCGGCCGCGAGTTCCGCTAAAGGGAACCCTTCCACGATCTTACCGATCAACTCGCTTTCGCCAAACACCGCACACGTTGAGTTCAACTCCACCGGAGCATCCGAGTATTGTCCGAGCTCCTCAAGTGACATATCAAGAATACTCGCCATATTTTCTAAGTAACGTCCGGAAGATGCCGCACATTTATCATTCGTCATAAAATCGATCATTTTACCCTTGCGGACCTGGATGATTTTACTGTCTTGACCACCAAGATCGGCCAAAATAAAATCCTTGAGCCCCGTTTGATAAAGCGCTCCCAACATATGTGCCTTAAGCTCGGGAATAGCCTCTCCCCCGGCAAGTTCCAAAGTATTACGCCCATAACCGGTGGAAACTATGCGATCCACAACAGGCAGTCCTAACGCCTCAAAGTCCACGATCAGTTTTTCTCCCGACTTTCGCCCATACTCCCGGTAAAAACTGATCGTATCCAAGCTTTCCAAGCGGAGAATCTCTAAACCTTCCCCCTCAATCCGCTCCTTCATTAGGGCGATCTTCACACTTCTGCTCCCTAAATCAATTCCACAAATGGTTTGTTCAGACATGAGTCACTCCCTCCTTCCTACATGTCCCAAACTTTTCCCAGCGACCCCTTAAGAGGGTCGCGATACTTTTCAGGCAACCGTAAACCGTATCCCTTCGTCTTCCCGGGCCAGAAGGTCGTGATCACACCCTGGTTTGGACGACGAGCGCATGGCCGAGAGAAGACGTGTCTCACGAGCCAAGCATAGACAAAAAAGACTCTATCCTCATTTTACTCCGCGCATCCAATCCCGTTGGATTTTCCCCTTCCAAAGTTAGAATCGGGTAATCCAGCTTTTTTCGGATAATCAGATCCTCAATCTGGCGATAGCAAAAACTTTGCGTA
>JQID01000192.1 GCA_000770645.1 Desulfosporosinus sp. Tol-M | reverse complement strand
TTCCGGCTTGTCCGGGTTAGGATTCGGACTTGGAATTTTCCTTCTGGGTTGCTTTGAGATACGCCAGTTCCGCTTCCAGCTCCGCTTCCCGAGTGCTTTTTTGCTTACTGCGCCGTCTGCGTCCCACCACATCATAAACAATGAACAAACACAGCGGGGTTACTACAAATATCAACATCCCGATGGGGGTCTGCAAAAACATGGCAAACCGTCCCAGGCCACCGACCCGCCCTAAGTATTTGCCCTCCAGATTCTCCGGTTTGACCACACTGGCATCGGAACCGGTATTGGCATCACCCTTAGTTAGGAAGGATAAAGCACCATCCTCATTCACCACCTCGGTAACTCTATGCGTCACTACGGTATCCTTATCGATCTTAAAAGTGATGATATCGTTCTTGGCAATGGTCTCGGCGGCAATTTCCTTGGTCAGAACCAGGTCCCCGGTCAAAATGGTCGGCTCCATGGAGCCCGACAAGACGATAAATGGCTTATAGCCCAGAAAGTCCGGCACCTTATCCGGGTAAATATAAGACTTAACAATCATGGTTCCATTGACTATGATAATCAAGGTTAAAAAAATACAGACTATGATACCGATGATATTCAAAACTTTTCTGAAAATTGAACTTTTGTGAGGCTTGTTTTCCACTTATATTACCTCCACATTTATATTTTGGAAATCAAAAAACCGTTATATCTTTTCAAATATACGGCCGGTTGCGTCACATGTTACTGTGAGTAAGACGTACAATTTTCACGCAAAGATCATAGCTTTCCGTAGTATTTAGACTATAAGTACCTTAAACTTGGTTATGTTATTGGAATACTGGTCACGTTGGAATATTTTATATCTAATTTGCACTATAAAATATTAATTTTGCAAAGTCAATAGGAAGTTTAAAATTTTTATATAATCATTGGAATATTGCGGGAAGCCAAATCCCTTTAACGAGTTTACCTAACCTATGCATTGCCGCTTGATTTTATACCTGGCAAATTAGCCTTGATTCAACCTCCTTCCATTTATTCTTATACACTTTAAATAAACTCAATCTCAAACGGCATGTTTTCTATGGCTTTTTTCAGATCCGGCCAGCAGTACTTTGTCGTTTGAATCATTACTTCGCCTAATTCTTTGTTCGTCGTCGTTACGATGCCGAGATGATCCAAACCCTCCACGAGTTTATCTAACATTTGCATTTCCGCCCGGTTTAGGCGCGCTTTGACCAGAACGTCAGAATCTGCAAACAGAGCGCTTTTTTGTTCTAAAGAATTCACCCCATCGTCTCCTTTATCTGCCGATATCAACATAGATACTCACTGAAAATGCTATCTTTTTCCCCTTTTCGCCCGCCGCAAAATGCTGTAAGCGAGCATTTTTTCAGGTACCATGACCCGCATCTTTTGCTGGGCATGACTGGCTGCTTCCATCGGCTTCCCCTCGTCATCCCACATATCCTTGACTTCAAATGACCAGGGAACTCCCCGCGGGGTTAATACTTCCAACACATCTCCACGCTTAAAGTTGTTCCGTTGCTCAACCCATGCCCAATAATAATTCATTGGGTCTGCAGCGTCGTCCTTAGTTTCACCACCCGAGAACCTCACCCCGACAAAATCATAATCCCGGACATAATGTGAGGACTCTAAGTTATGTGAATTTGCCCCAGGCTTTCCGAATAAAAAGCCTGCTGAATAATCCCGGTGACTCACTTTATCCATTTCTTCCAACCACTGAGGCAGCTTCACTTGAAAGGCTTCTTCTCCTTCATCCCACAGCGTATCAATCGCCTCGCGATAAACCTTTACTGTACTGGCGACATAATATAAGCTTTTCATACGCCCTTCGATCTTAAAGCTATCCAGGTTGATAGGCTTTAATAAAGGAAGATGCGGCAGAAGGCATAAATCGTGCGAGTTAAAAACATAAGTTCCTCGTTCATCTTCCTCAAGCGGGAAGACTTCACCCGGTCGTTTTTCCTCCGCCAAACTATATCCCCAACGACAAGGCTGCGTACATTCCCCTCGGTTAGCATCCCGTCCGGTCAAATAGTTACTCAGTAAACAGCGACCCGAATAAGACATGCACATCGCCCCATGGATAAAAATCTCCAACCCGCCCTTAACCTTGGAACGCACAGCACGGAGTTCCTCAAGCGTTAATTCCCGGGCGAGGATGATCCTTTCAATCCCCTGCTTCAGCCAAAATCCCACCGCATACGAATTCGTGCTATTCGCTTGGGTACTTAAATGAAGGGGCAGCTGTGGAGCCACTTCCTTGGCTAAGGCAATGATCCCCGGATCAGATACAATAACCCCATCCACGCCCAGCCCTTCCAAGTGCGTAAGATAAGCCGGCAGTTCCTCAAAATCCGACTCATGGGCAAAAATGTTCACAGTCACATAAATTTTCTTTCCCAACGCATGCGTCCAGTTCACCGCTTGCTTCATTTCCTCGAAGCTGAAATTCCCGGCATAAGCCCGCAGGCCAAACGCCTGACCGCCCAGATAAACAGCATCCGCTCCATATGCCAGAGCGTATTTTAACTTTTCCCAATCTCCTGCGGGCGCTAACAATTCCGGTTTTCTCATTGCTATTCCCCTAATATTTACTCTAAGCCCAATTCAATCAGCTTATCCATCTAGTCTATCATAAACATAGGAATATTAATAAGTTAATACTTTGCTAAATCTTACGCAAACTTTGAACAAATGTGGTATTATATTATAATGTAGTAGAATTTCAAAGACGATGAGGAGGATACTTCAAAATGACCGACCAAATAATCTATCAAGGTACTGAGGATTATATAGTTTCCAACGATCTCCGGAACAGTGTTAATATCTCAGTTGCCTTAAAAAGGCCTCTCTTGATTAAAGGAGAACCCGGCACAGGCAAAACAGTCTTAGCCGAAAGTATTGCCCGTTCTCTGGGTCTGCGCTTAATTATCTGGAATATTAAATCTACCACAAAAGCTCAGGATGGTCTTTATGTCTATGACACAGTCCAGCGCCTCTATGACAGTCAATTCGGCGGACAGGACGTTTCAAACATAAAACAGTATATTAAACTGGGCAAACTAGGTGAAGCCTTTGCCTCTACTGAGCGGGTTGTCCTCATAATTGACGAAATCGATAAGGCAGACTTGGAATTTCCTAATGATTTGCTCTGGGAACTGGACGTCATGAATTTTTTCATCCCGGAAACAGGGGAAACCATCACGACCAAACACAGACCTATCGTAGTCATTACGAGCAACGCCGAAAAAGAACTGCCGGATGCTTTTTTACGTCGTTGTATTTTTCATTATATTGACTTCCCCGACCAAGCGATGATGGAAGAAATAGTGCATGTCCATTTTCCTGACTTGGAAAAGCGCTTACTCACTGAAGCTTTAAAAGCGTTCTATTGGCTGCGCGGTATCTCAGGTCTCCAGAAAAAGCCCAGTACCAGTGAACTTCTCGATTGGGTTCAAGCCTTGACGATCGGTGGGATCAAGCCCGAGAAGATCTATCAGGAAATTCCTTTCTTGGGGGCCTTGTTAAAGAAGAATCAGGATTTTGATTTGGCCTTGAAACAACTCCATTTACGCGGAACAGAAAATCAGTCTCGCGTCAAACGTGGTTGGTAGACTATGTATACAAACTTTTTTTATGCACTGCGTCAGGAGGGTATTCCTGTTTCGATCACCGAATGGATGACCTTGATGGAGGCGCTTTCGGTTGGCTTAGCAAATTCAAGCCTGTCCGGGTTTTACTACTTGGGAAGAGCCGTCCTGGTCAAAAGTGAAAGTCACTTTGACCAATATGATATTGCCTTTCAGAAGTATTTCAAAGGGATAGAAACCCCGCAACAATTATTGGATCAGGTTTCTCAATGGATGGAAAATCCTTTGCCTCCCAGAATGTTCTCTGAAGAAGAACGCAATGAGCTCTTGCGTAAATTAGGCTTGCCCGATTGGGATAGTTTAAAGGCCGCTTTGGAGGAACGTTTGCGTACCCAAGACGGGCCTCATCATGGCGGAGGTAATTGGATTGGTACGGGCGGGACGGCGATGTTCGGGAACTCCGGTTTCCATCCGGGGGGAGTGAGAATTGGCGGCGAGTCTCACGGGCAATCCGCAGTGAAAGTAGCCAGCGAACGTAATTATCGAGAATATCGCAATGACAAAACCTTGGGAGTACGTCAGTTTGAAGTCGCATTACGCCGCTTGCGTCAGTTTAGTACGCGTCTGGATGGAGTTAAAGATCAACTGGACTTGGAAGATACAATTGATGAAACATGTAAAAATGCCGGGCGCTTAAAGCTTGTCTGGACGAGGCCACGCAAAAACTCCGTCAAGGTTCTTGTGCTGATGGATGTCGGCGGATCGATGATTGCTTATGCCAATATCTGCAGCCAATTGTTCTCAGCGGTTCATAAGTCATCCCATTTTAAAGATCTGAAGTTCTATTATTTCCATAACTGCATCTATGACTTTCTGTATTATGATGCTAGAATTCATCCCAGAAATGCGATAAAAACAGAGGATCTCCTGCGTTCGCTCAACTCAGACTACAAATTGGTGATCATCGGGGATGCAGCCATGGCCCCAAGCGAACTGATCATGCGCGGCGGCAGCATCTATTGGGATGTGGACAATGAGGAAGCTGGCATTACCTGGTTACAGCGTATAGCCAAGAAATTCCCGTATAACGTCTGGCTCAATCCTATTTCCGAGCGCTATTGGGGTTTATATCACGGGTACGAAACGATAGCAATGGTGCGTGAAATGTTTCCCATGTATGAACTAACCCTTGAGGGGCTTGATCAGGCGATCAAGAAGTTAATGGTGCGCAAATAGAATTCATCTCTCTCCCGGCCTCACTGATACAATTTTACGTTCTTCAAATGCTCCGCATACGTTTTAGCAAACGCATGGGAGCCATCTTTTTTGGCCACAAAGTACAGAAAATCCGTTTGGGTCGGGTATAATGCTGCTTTCAGGGAGTCATGTCCCGGATTGGCAATCGGTCCCGGCGGTAATCCTGCGTGGAGATAGGTATTGTATGGGGAAGGAATCAGGAGATCCTTTTCAAATAGTTTCTCCTTAGTCGTACCAAGCAGAAACTGGATTGTCGCGCAGGATTGCAGGGGTTGACCAATTCTTAGCCGGTTCATAAACACCGAAGCAATTAACGGACGATCCGGCGCCTTGACCGCCTCTTTTTCGACCAAAGAGCCTAAGGTAACCCATTGAGGGACGGACAGTTTTATAGTATCGAGTCGCTTCTGCACCTCAGGTGTAAGTTCTTTCACAAACTGTTGGAGGAGCAACTCAATCACTGCATGAGGCGTTATTTTAACAGAAATGTCGTAAGTATTAGGAAATAAGTATCCTTCCAAGCGGTGAATCCCCTTAGGCGCGTCCTTAAGAAACGGGTATGGAAACCCATCTTCCGTAACAACCTTTGTAAACTCCTCTTTACTGCCGATTCCTTTCTGGACGAAAAGCTCAATAATTTGTTCCGTAGTATACCCTTCAGGGATAGTCACCCGGATGATATCTAAGGAATCCGCGCCAGAAATTAACCTTTTGATTATTTCGCCGGGGGGCATCGTGGGGGCTAATTGGTAATCTCCAACATAAAGCTTGAAATCCGATTGCTGTGCATGCGCTAAATATCTAAACGCCCATGCACTGCGTATTAAATGTCGTCGTTGTAATTCTTCCGCCAGTTGAGCTGCCGTTGTTCCCTGAGCAATCGTAATCTTTTCATTATTACCTGTGGAGGAGTATGGTTTTGTTGCCCAATTCCACCAAGCTAAAAATCCTATACCCCCGACTATGAGAACAAGCATAAACCCCTTTAAGATCCGCCTTGTTTCATTCTTTGGGGACATAGTCTCACTCTCTCTTTCCGCCTACATTTTGGGAACCCCTCGACTGCCAACGCACAAAATACGCTTAACAGGATCATACACATCACGACTTAGGAATTGCTTGGTCTCGTTACCTGTACCATCTCGAATGACCCTCCAGGTATTAACTGTAATCCCCTTCGTACCGGCTTGTTCCTGGACAATTCGTCCTGAGGCCAGCTTGGGGTCCAAGCGTTTTTCCGTCTTATAGGCTACTTCTTTCTCAACTTGACGTTCAATACGTACGGATTTGTCCGTCTTCTTCCCCCAGATTCGGAGAGTCAAAATACCTGGTGTAATTTCTGTTCGCAAATAAATCAGACTAGCAGTATTATTTTTGAATTTAAAATCAATATTTGGATAATTGACTGTTGCATCCTGACCCTGTGGGACATAACTTACGGCTACAGCATGCGGCATCCGTTCAACAATTTCTAAATTGCCCAGTAAAACGGCATTAAATAGGGTTGAGGACACTTGACATACCCCGCCTCCGGTTCCTTGCACATACTTACCGTTAATAATCACATAGGCGTCTTTATACCCCGTTCCAGACTCCCTGGGACCAACTGTATCGTTAAAAGAAAATGTCTCCCCCGGACCAATGACTTTGCGATCCAGTGCCTTAGCTGCTACCGTCAAATTCGCCGAGCGGTTTTTTTCCGTGACTGCAAACTTCGTGGTACACTCACCGATGACGGTATCAAAGGCCAAAGACCGTACCGCCTCCGTGGTGACTGATGCGGGTACCTCAACCATTGGAATACCCAACCGGTATGGTACGTCACTTAACGGAACCTTTTGAATATCGCTGATCAATTTATCCAGGTCAGCCGCCCAACCGCTCTCTGCCGGATTAACAACAAACTTATCCTTTTCAATCTTATAGGAGGCATCTTTAGCAGGACTGCTATACTTTTTCAGTTTCTCTTGAAGGCCTTGACTTGCTTTTAAGGGATCGACTTTAAGTACACCAGGCAGAGCCTTTCCGGGGTTACGCTCTATCTCTTCTGTTATCTTTTGGTGATCCACCTCAAGGCCCAAATCTTTTAACGTAATTGGAATCTCAGTTTCATTGTACAACAGGACACGTGTTTCTTCCAGCTTGTTCATCGCCCAATCCTTGATTTTTGTCTGCGCTTCCAAGATAGTGCTGCCACTTAAATCCAAATCATCTACTTTAGTACCATTCGGCATTACTCCGTTTCGCACGCCCCCCAGACCACCTGTCAATTGATTGAAAAGAATCTTTGTTTCAAGTGGAAAGCTGGAAGAGGTGCATCCTCCAATTAACAGGGTTAAAAAAAGAAAAGCCAGTGCCGTATAAGTCCGCTTCCGCTTTTGTTCAATGTGCTTCATCATCCACACCTCACTTTTGTCAACTTTAGTATTCCCCAGTGATTCACGTTTATCTCTGGATTTTTTTCCTATTGCAATAAATAAAAATAAGAAGAACCCACCGAGATAATCTCAGTGAGTTCTTCCTATTTTTATTAGTTTTCTTATTTCTTATTTACCTGCCCAATTTATTTCGGCTATTCCTCTTCGGATTCTACCAGGGTTTCCCAAGCGTCTGCCACCTTTTCCCACTCTTCATCGTCTTCGATGTCGAGCAGCATTTCTTTACCCTCAGCATCTTTGCCGAGTTTAAGAATAATGGCCTCATCATCATCCTCATCTTCCGATTCATCTTCCGAAATAGGCATCAAGACAAAGTATGTCGAGCCTTCAAGTTCCAAGGTATCGAGATGAAGAAACTCGTGGTCTTCTCCCTCATCATCTGTGAGAACGACTGTGTCAAACTCTTCAGCGTCATGCTCATCATGGTCATGGTCATGTAGTTTTCCAGTCATGTGATTCACCTCTTATCAAAGAATATGGTCATTGTACTATTGTAGATAATAATTGTCAAATTACCTTGGAATATTTTTCTTCTTCCTACGATCCAGATAACCTTGCAGAATAAAAACTGCCGCCATCTTGTCAATCACTAGTTTTTGTTTCGCGCGCGAGATATCCGCTTCAAGAAGAGTCCGCTGTGCCGCCACCGTACTTAAACGCTCATCCCACAACTCCACCGGAAGTTCAAATTCCATACGTAGATTCTCAGCAAACTCCTCTGTCAATGTACAACGAGGCCCCCGTGTTCCATTCATATTCTTCGGATAGCCTACAACAATCTCTATCACCTCGTACTCACGAATCAGTTCACGCAACTCATCGATCTCCTTCTTGGAACGTTTAATCGTCTTAACCCCTTGAGCCGTCCAAAAAAAAGCATCACTCATCGCCACGCCAATTGTCTTCGAGCCAAAATCCAATCCCATAATCCGCATAATACTCCCTCCAAACTACCCCTTACCTCTATATATAGAGGTTGTTACAAAATAACGAAAAATATTATACTGTCAAACAGCCATACTTTTAATTCTGACATGTTATCGTTTCAGAACCGCTCATGGAATGTGTCTAAGTTTGAAATGCAGGATTAACTTTCGGATTACAGAAATCAAGGATTCCAGAATCAATAGGATACTTTTTGCCCTCATTCTCTAATCATACCGTGACAATTCAAAAAAAACAATTATACGTTATTTGGGAATTCCGGAATCAACTTTTGCTTGGAATGGCGAATAAGTTGGTAGTTATGAGTTTCCAGAGTGAACTCGTTCAACTAAAGATAAAACATCAAATATCGGCGGTGGGTTTTTCTTGAATATGAGATCTGAGACGATGCCAAATTAAGCCCAAAATGCATAAAAGAGGTTGTTCCACAATGCGTAGAACAACCTCTTTTTTAGCTCGGATTACTTACTATATGATCAAAATGATCATGCGTGACCAGAATAATATCTATTTTTTCGAGGTCCTCTATTTTTAAGGGACAGGTAGGATTGCCTTCATTATAGGTTCACAATTTTGTTCATTTCACTCTTCTCAAGATAAATATTATAGTGTAGTTTTACACCTTTTAGGTATACTTTTCAATATATATTACCTATACGATTTTTAGGCAAAAATGCGGACAAACTCGCCCGCAATATCCGCAAAGGATACATGCCTCGGGATCCACTACTGCCACCGTTTCGCTCAGGTGCAAAGCACCCTGCGGGCAGGCTTCCAAACAACGCCCACACCCCTGGCACCAATCCGCAATATAAAGTTTCCGTTCTCTGTGCCTTACTTTATCTTGTAAGGATGTGGGTATATCTTTACCGGACAGCAAGAGCAGATTATAATCCACTTCTTCCCGACTGGACATTCCCAAGGCCATCGCCTGGACACCTGGAATACTTCGTACAAAGTCCACGGCTTTTTTCGGGTCATGGGTTAAATGTCCGCCCCCGAAAATCTTCATAGCGTAAATTCCTATGCCCAATTCGGAAGCAAATGAAATGGCTGCGAGCATATCCTGTAAATTTCCATCAACAATCCCTAATCCCTGATAGTTTAGGATCGGGTGGATCACATCAAGACCGGGTTGGAGTGCCCCAGCCCGGACTCCGGCTACGGCATGCGTGGAAATTCCGATCCAGCGCACAATACCCCTTTCCTTAGCACGCATCAGTTCTTCCCAAGCCTCTGCATGTCCTCTTAAAGTTAAAGCACTTTCTTGTTCATGGAGAAGGAAAAAATCCAGGGTTTCTCGGTTGAGAGCAGTTCGCGCTTTTTCAAGACTCAAACGCATTTCCTTAGCTGAGACAGCGTACGTTTTACTGACAATAAGAACGTCGGGATAACCTTTGATGGCCGAAGCAATTTGCTTATAATTGTCATAAATTTCCGCTGTATCAATCCAGTTTACACCTTGTTCAAGGGCATAACGCAAAACATTAACCCCTTCTGTCTCTGTCAAACGACCTTGTAAGGGAGATACGGCCAAACTTCCAAAGCACAGTTCTGAGACTTCCGCCCCCCATAAACCAAGTTTAACCTGACGCATACCTACTCCTTTCGAGACTTGAGGTTCGAGACACGAGGCACGATGTTTGAAATCCGAAGTTCGAGGTTCAAAACTTGTAAATATCGAACCTCAAACTTCGGATTTCGTTTGCCTTAGTACTCAGCGTCCCACGCCCATGCAAACTCGCGCCTCATGACTCGTGCCTCACTATTTTTCCTGCAAATAGTTCCTGACCAACTCTTCGATCAGCTCAAAGCGTTCAAGTTTACGAATCATCGCACGCGCATGATTGTGGCTGGTAATATATACAGGGTCGCCGGACATGAGATAGCCAACCATTTGGTTAATAGGATCATACCCTTTTTCCTGTAAAGCTGCATACACTTTCTGCAAAATATCCCGGGCAGAAATTTTTTCTTCTCCCACAGCTTTAAACATCATGGTTTCTTCCATTCGATCCATTTACCTGGCCCCCTTTCGCCATCTTCAGTTATGCTTGCTAAACTATAAATATTCTAGACATCCCCAATAACTTCCTCTATTTTCGAAGAAATTCTCGGAGAATCGTCGGAACATGATCAATGGCTTCGCCTAGTTTACCGGGATCTTTCCCCCCGGCCTGAGCCATATCCGGTCGGCCGCCACCGCTGCCACCCGTTATTTTAGCCACTGCTTTTATAATCTGTCCGGCATGGAGTCCTCTTAAACCTGTCGGACTGACAACTGTTACCAAGTTAACTTTATTTTCGCTAACCGCACCCAAAACAATAACCCCGCTTTTGAGTTTGGCCCGCAGCAGATCCGCCATTTGACGAAGGCCCTCCATATCGGACACATGCACCTGGGCAGCTAATACCTGAACTCCTTCGATTTCCTCAACGCGCTTCAGTAAGCCTTCCGCCTCATTCTTGCCGAGTTTTGCCTTAAGTTGACCAATTTCCCGTTCGAGGTCTTTCACCTGAGCCGCCAACCCGTTCACCCGCCTACTCACATCAGAAGGCTGTGCCTTTAGGAGCTGGGCAACCTCCATTACCTGCTCCTCAAGGGTACGCAGATATGCCAAGGCTTCTAATCCTGCCACTGCTTCAATCCGGCGCAGGCCTGACCCTATCCCGCCCTCGCTGAGGATTTTTACCAGTCCTATTTCCCCCGTGTTCCTGACATGGGTCCCACCGCACAATTCTTGACTTAAGCTTCTCATCCGAACAACCCGGACTGTCTCTCCATATTTCTCCCCAAATAATGCCGTAGCGCCGCTGAATTTTGCCTCTTTTAACGACATCTCCGTAGCTTGGACGGGCATATTCTTAAACACAGCTTCATTAATAAGATCCTCTATAGCCCATAATTCGTCTGAATTCAGCGGTGAAAAATGGGTAAAGTCAAAACGCAGGCGTTCCGGTGTCACTAAGGACCCTGCTTGCTGGACATGTTCTCCTAATACTGTACGCAGGGCGCTCTGGAGGAGGTGAGTCGCGCTATGATGACGAGAAGTGGCCTGTCGCTCATCGCCATTGACTTCCGCTGCCACCATTTCTCCGACATGAAATACCCCGGTCATAACCTGAACACGATGATAAAGGGTACCTGTTACCCCCTTTTTTACTTCAAGCACCCGTGCCTCAGCCCGGGACGTTTTGAGTACTCCAACATCAGATACTTGACCGCCGCTTTCCGCATAAAACGGAGTGTCAGAAAGGAAGACCATCACCTCTTCCCCTTCCCCAGCATCCTGAATCTCCTCTCCGCCAACAAAAAGCCCTTCAATCCGAGCCGTTGCCGAAACCTGTTCATATCCCACAAAAGGTGTCACTCCTAAGAGTTTAGCCTTTTTCATCAGCGAGGGGCTTTCAACCTCCGCACGCATTTGCTGAGATTGATCTTTTGCTCGAAGACGATGCTCTTCGACCGCCGTTTGAAAAGTTATCATATCCACAGTTAACCCTTGTTCTTTTAGCATTTCCTCCGTTAACTCCACCGGGAAGCCATAGGTTTCATAGAGATAGAAGGCATCCGGTCCGGATAAAATCGTCTCCCCTTGCTTGATGAGAGCCCTGACCTTTTCCTGCAGCAGTTGGGTGCCTTGTTCCAGCGTGGCTTGGAAGTTCTTCTCTTCCAAACTCAAGTGATTTAAAATAAAATTCTCATTTTCCCTAAGTTCCGGATAAGCCTGAGCGTAGTCTCTTTGGATAATTCGAAAAACGGGTTCCAGGAACGGTTTGTCAATTCCCAAGAATTTAGCATAACGGACAGCACGTCGTAAAATTCGGCGGAGAACATACCCTCGGCCTTCATTATTGGGCCGAATTCCGTCTGCCAGCATAAACGATACCCCCCGGACGTGATCCGAAACCACTTTTAAAGCCAGATCATTTTCAGGATTTTCCTTATACTGAATTCCTGCCAGCGAGGCTACATGGTCAATAATAGGGCGGAATAAATCCGTATCAAAATTAGTTTCCACCCCTTGCATAACCGAAGCAATCCGTTCTAAACCCATACCCGTATCAATGTTTTGTTTCGGCAGAGGGGTTAAGACCCCCGCTTCATCACGGTTATACTGCATGAAAACCAAATTCCATATCTCCAGGAAACGATCACAATCACAACAACCCGCGCCACAGTCGGGCTTGCCACAACCTTTGGTTTCTCCAAAATCGACATAAATCTCAGAACAAGGGCCACAAGGGCCAGTAGGACCAGCTGCCCAAAAGTTATCGGGATCCCCAAGGATCCTCTCGGCCTGAACACCGGCTTTCTCTATCCAGATCCTTTTCGCCTCGTCATCTTCAGGATGAATAGTCACCCATAGTTTGTTGGCAGGGATTTTTAACACTCCTGTTATAAACTCCCAAGCCCAGGGAATCGCTTCATTTTTAAAGTAGTCCCCAAATGAAAAATTTCCCAACATTTCAAAATAGGTATGATGGCGAGCAGTTTTCCCAACCACTTCAAGATCAGGAGTACGAACACATTTCTGGGCGGTCGTAGCTCTGGGAAAAGGGGGCTCAATCAGGCGCTGAAAATATGGTTTAAAGGGCACCATGCCCGCGACCGTTAACAAAAGAGTTGGATCATCTCTAGGAATGAGCGACGCGCTGGGCAAAATCCGGTGTCCTCTTGCCTCAAAATACTTCAGAAACTTGTCCCTTAATTCATTTCCTGTATACATACGCGAACACTCCTTTATAAATTGTACAAAAGTATAAATAAATAATCTCCCCCCTAAATCAATCAGGGACGAGATTTATCCATGGTACCACCCTGCTTATCTTACGGGCAAATGATGCTTTTATCCGCATAAGTATTTCGAACTCCCAGTGTATCTCTAAAGTATATACAGGGGATGTCTCATTTGTCAACCACCTTACACTTTAGACACTTTAGACGAAACCAGCCTAAAATATATGTGATTGAATACAACTCTGATCACGGCTGCCACCGGGACAGCCAAGAACATACCCCAAACCCCGGCAAGTTCTCCACCGGCTAAAAGGGCAAATACAACCCAAAGAGGATGAAGCCCTACACTGTCCCCCATGAGCTTGGGCGAGATGACATTTCCTTCAAGTTGTTGAACGAATAAAATAATCAAGGCAACCTTAAATGCCATGGCAGGGGACTGCGTTAAAGCCAATAAAACGGTAGGCACTGCCCCTATAACCGGCCCAAAATACGGAATGAGGTCAGAAACCCCACAAATTAAGCCTATCAACAGAGCGTAATCCATCCCGATTAATTTTACGCCAATCCCGCTTAATATCCCGACAATCACAGCAACGACTAAATCTCCGCGCACAAATTGCCGAATCACGTGGTTAATGTCTTGCCACAGTCGTCGCCATTCCATTCGCCAGCGTTGAGGGATGATTCGGAAGAAATGGACACCTAAGCCTTTCCAATCTGCAAGAAAATAGATGGCAATAACTGGGGATAAAATATACAAACTGGCCGTTGACAAGGCCTGTGGCAAGTTAGCTAAAAAGAGATTAAGGCGGTTGGCAATAATTTCTTCTCCCTGCCCTAAATGTTGATCCAGTACAAGCGCAACCCGATTAGGCAACCCTGTTGCCTTAAATTGCTCACGCAGCCCATCGATCCCTTCGGTGAACATCTGAAATGCATTAGGTAAGATCACAGCCAATTTGCTGAGTTCATTATAAAGTACCGGCAATATGAGGAAAATAATCGTAATCACAACAGCAACAATCAAGCTGAAAACAATCAGGATTGACCCCTTTCGACTAATCTTGTGCCGTTCCAGCGCTACAACCAAGGGGTTTAACAAATAGGCAAGAATAAAAGCCAGGAAAAACGGGCCCAAAATTGTCCTAACCTTGAAAAGGAGGAGCATTGCCAGAAGAAGACAAGTTACTACAAAAATCCATCGCCATGATTTGTGCTCCATCATTATACCCCCTTTCTAGTATAAAGAAAACCTGGCTAGCGCCCACACGAAGACACTGTCTTCGCACGTAGAAACCCTTCTTGCAGACACTGTCTTCGCACGTATTAACCCTCTTGCAGACACAGTCTTCGCACGAATTATTCATTCTGTCAGCCTTCAGGCGCGGGCGGTCGCCTTAGTTGCACTTATGCTTCCAGAAAGTTGCACTATCTGACTAGTATAAAAAAAACGCGCAATGCGCGCTTAACTTAACCCTTCATCCCTCCAGATCGATTTGCATGGATTACTCCGCTACATCTAGGGCTGGGTCATCCCATGCCACCAATGAACCATCTTCCGCCAGATCATAAATAACCACTTTGTCGGTTTGAGTAGCGAATTCGACGCAACAATCCCAACAATAGAACCTCTCTACTCCCACTTTACCAATGGCCCGACCACTGCAAACCGGACAATTCATGATAGTATACCCCCTTCATTTGCTTGATCCAAGGGGGATACTTGATTATCAACGATCAAAATGTCTTTTCCGTCGATGATGACGTCGGGTCTCAGAATCTTTCCTCTGCCACGAAGGAGGTCAGCGAAGAGCCCGTCAGAAACTTCAAATCCTAGCATTTTTTCAAAGGAATCATCGAGAAAAACATCTTCAATCGTACCTCTTGCGTCTCCGCCCTGGGTATAGACTTCATTTCCTACTTTATCAGACCAACGTGTCCCCTTTAGTTCTTCAACAATTTTGCTGCTAACGGTTAAGGCATCCTTTCCTACTGTAATAATGGCCTTTCGAGGAATTCCCTTTTCCGAATGGAAGAAGTGCCCGCCTTCTAAGAGAATACCAACAACTTCGTCTTTGTCATTATCCAGGACCAGATCCTGTACCCAGCCAATCGAGTCCCCATTTTTCAGATCTAAGACAGGTAGTCCGACAATCTCCCGAGAACGTCGCATGCGTTTCCACCTCGCAAAAAAGTTCTATCTATACTCTGCCCTGCATCTCTATAATTTATGCAAATATAACGTTCCCCAATACAAAGAAACGGGACTGTGTTTTCACACAACCCCTTAAATTTGTCCACGGATTTAATTAGATATTCTCAAACTTCGATTCAGCGACGGCCGCGTGGATCGGAATTAATTATTCCCCCGCCAACCACCAGGTTTCCTTGATAGAAGACGACTGCTTGTCCCGGGGTCACTGCACGTTGTGGTTCCTCGAAACGGACCGTCACTTCATGGTCTGCTCCTCTTTCCCCGGGATAAATGGTCGCCTGAACTCCTGCTGAATTATAACGAATTTTAGCTTCGACTTTGAGAGGTTCTTTTAAATACGGAATGGATATCCAGTTTAGATCGATTGCCCAAAGCGTATCCGTAAACACGTCTGAGTTATCCCCTAACACAACCTCATTACTTTCAGGATTCAGACCCACTACATACATTGGTTTACCAAAGGTTACCCCCAGGCCTTTGCGCTGCCCAACAGTGTAGTGAATGATCCCTTGGTGCATTCCCAAACTCTTTCCCTGAAGGTCTACAAAATGTCCCGGTTTAACCAACTCACCCGTACGTTCCCGGACAAAAAAAGCATAGTCATCATTTGGAACAAAACAAATCTCCTGGCTGTCGGGTTTGTTCCCTACACCCAGACCCCGTTCGTCAGCCATTTTCCGAACTTGCTCTTTGGAGTATTCGGCTAATGGAAAGAGGGTTTGGGCTAACTGTTCCTGGGTTAACATGTAAAGAGCATATGTCTGATCCTTTCTCGGATCACTACTCTTGCTTAACAGAAACCTTTCCCTATCCGGATCCCGCAGGACTTGCGCATAATGACCGGTCGCTATGTACTCCGCACCCAGTCCACGAGCTTTACGAAGCATCTCCCCAAATTTAACATGTTTATTACAGGCCAAACAAGGGTTTGGCGTTTCTCCAGCTAAATAAGACTGGGTGAAATAATCCACCACAGACTCCTCAAAATACGAACGAAAGTTCATAACGTAATGGGGAATTCCCAGGATAAAGGCAACCCGCCTGGCGTCATCAATGGCGGAATTGGAGCAACACCCCCCTTCCGCCTCTGGCCCCCCCGATTTCCAAATCTGCAAGGTAATCCCAATAACATCATAGCCTTCTTCTTGGAGCAAAGCGGCAGCCATGGAACTATCCACCCCACCGCTCATACCCACAACTACTTTTGGTTTGGTTGTTCGACCCATACTTCTTCTATTCCTTTTTCTGCTGTTTTTTCTTTATAGTTAGATATTAATCAAATTCATAATACCTAAAATTGCTATCCTCATCACTATATGTAGCACGGAATCACACATAGTTTACTACATGTAGTGGTTATGAGCTTCGAAATTCGATTTATGAAATTCATTCATATGTAAGATTTTTTCACTCATATCTTATAGAAATACTCGGGATTTGTCAAGAGAACGACCATCTAATATACTATTGGTTTTCTTCAATCAAGTTTCGTTTATAAATATTTGTTTTTCACGTGTTATAATAGAGAGAAAGTTTCTTAGCACGTTCGCCCTATCCTTCGCCGGTAAGGAATTCTCATGGGTTCACGGCTTCGGCGATACTCATCCTCAGCGCGATAGAATTCGTTAAGGGCAGTGCGCTTTCGGCGATACTCTCCACTGGAGACTATCGTCACCGGAGACTATCGTGATCCATCGCTATTCGCTTGTCGCTAAGGCTAAAACGCATAACCTCTGGGCTTCTCTGAATGTGCGACCAATGCGTTTCTTCACGCCTTATCGACTGCTCTCATTGACGCGATTCCTCTCTCCGTGCTCTCTAAGCTAAGAAACTTCCTCCGGCTTGGGTCGGCGAGGGGTTGGAACGGCGGATAATTTCGTAGCACTGTCTGCGGCATTGACGTAGAAGCGCTTTGCCTGCTTATATGGCTTCGTACATCAGTTAATCCAGCGGTTAGGGAGGGATTGTAAATATGGATCTATTTTCTGCGGCATTTGATCAACATCTGGTCGCTCCCTTGGCGGAGCGTATGCGCCCAAGAACACTCGAAGAGTTTATCGGACAAAGTCATTTTCTCGGTGTTGGAAAACTCCTCCGTCGTGCTATTGAAGCAGACCGCGTTTCTTCTCTAATCCTCTATGGCCCGCCGGGAACAGGCAAGACCTCTTTAGCTCAAGTCATCGCGGCTAAAACCACGTCACGCTTTATCCGCATTAATGCCGTTACGTCAGGCGTTAAAGAGATTCGCGAGATCACTTTGCAGGCTGCGGATGACCTTCACCTTTACGGGAAACGTACCTTAGTTTTCTGCGATGAAGTTCACCGCTTTAATAAAGGGCAGCAAGACGCACTCCTTCCTGCTGTCGAAAACGGCACCATAACCTTTATCGGAGCGACAACGGAAAACCCCTTTTTTGAACTTAATTCCGCGCTCCTTAGCCGTTCAACTCTTTTCCGTTTTGAACTTCTCATTCCTTCCGAAATCCGCCTGGGACTTGATAACGCCTTAAAAGATACTGTGCGCGGCCTGGGCAGCTATCAAGTAGAGATTACCCCTGAAGCTGGGGAACACTGGATCAATTTTGCCAACGGAGATCTGCGGCGCGCTCTTAACGCCTTAGAGTTAGCCGTACTCACCACCCCGCCGGAAAACGGTGTTCGCCATATTTCCCTCGAGATTGCCGAAGAATCAATTCAGCAACGGTCCATCCGCTTCGATAAAGCGGGGGATAACCACTATGACATCATTTCCGCATTTATTAAAAGTATGCGCGGCTCAGACCCTGATGCCGCGCTCTACTGGTTAGCCATTTTATTGGAGGCCGGCGAAGACCCCCGTTTCATCGTACGCCGGATTATTGTCCATGCATCCGAGGATGTCGGCCTTGCTGACCCGGCAGTCATGCTTCAGGCTCATGCTGCCGCCAATGCGCTCGAATGGCTTGGCCTACCTGAAGCACGCATCCCCATAGCTCAAGCTGTTCTTGCCATTGCTACCGCTCCAAAAAGCAACAGCACCGTTGCGGGCATTGACCGCGCTCTTGCTTATGTTAAAAAACATCCAACCGGGGAAGTACCCGCTCATCTTAAAGATCACAGCTACCCCGGTGCTGATATGTTAGGGCACGGGCAGGGGTATCTCTACCCGCACGCCTACCCCAACCACAGAGTCGAACAAACCTACCTCCCCCCAAACGTCCAAGGTCAAACTTTTTACATCCCTTCGGGAATGGGGCAAGAACGATAACGAGCACTCTCTCCAAAGCGGCAAAAATCTTCAGAATGCAAAAGAACCACGTTAGGTGTGGTTCTGTGCGGCTAATTTGACCTGGCAAAAAGCGTATCTGTTCACTTGGAAATTAGAAATGTGCATTGAGCATATTAATCAGATCCTGTTTTCCACGGAAACCAACGATTTTGTCAACCATCTTGCCCCCTTTAAAAAGCCCAAGAGTAGGTATACTCATCACTTGATATTGCTGCGCTATCAGGCTATTTTCGTCAACGTTAAGTTTTCCAATGACCATTTGACCGAGATACTCGTCAGCAAGTTCTTCGACTATGGGAGCTACCATGCGGCAAGGACTACACCATGAAGCCCAAAAATCTACCAACACCAATTGCTCTGACTTCAGAACATCCGACTCGAAGTTTGCAGTAGTAAAGATTTTTACATTTGTATCTGCCATAATAAATTCCTCCTAATTAGTCGAATATCTCACTTCTCACTTAATAAATTTGGTTAGCACTCCGACCAGCTCTTCAATCGCGGCTTCCTGGTCACTGCTTTCAACTGCCTTTCGGATACATCCCCGTGAATGGTGTTCGAAGACTATTGTACCAACTCGGTTAATCGCGGCTCGGACTGCGGCTACTTGTATTAACACGTCAACGCAATACTTGTCTTCGTTAACCATACGTTGAATTCCTTTGACTTGGCCTTCTATTTTATGGAGCCTGCGAATGAGATCTTCTTTAGATCCTGAATAAGGGGTTGAATTTGACATGCTGCGCATTCCTCCGATACCCTAAGGGGGTAATTATGCTGATATTATAGCTAATAATCCCCTCTTCTGTCAAACAGTTCCGAAAAAATATATGAAATAAATTAAGCGAATAGCAATGGAACGTATGCGAACACGATAGTCTCCAGTGGCGTTAATCTCCGGTGGAGATTAACGCCAAAAGTGCACGGCCTTTAACGAATTCTATCGCGCTGAGGATGACTATAGCCGAAGGCGCTCACCCACAACGAACACTATCGCCGTAGGATGCTTGGAAACTTCCTCCCCTAAATCGTCTTAATATGCAATTCCTTCAGCTGTATGTCCGCAACCTTCGAAGGAGCCTGAGCCATTAAATCTGAAGCGCTTTGCGTTTTTGGAAAGGCGATTACGTCTCGAATATTATCCTTTCCCGTTAAGAGCATAATCATTCTGTCAAGCCCAAAAGCGATTCCGCCGTGGGGTGGAGTTCCATATTCAAAGGCTTCCAGAAGATATCCGAATTTACCTATCGCTTCTTCCTCAGAAAATCCCAACAACGTGAAAATCTGTTCCTGAATCCCTCGCCGATGAATCCGAATACTCCCTCCTCCAAGCTCTGTGCCGTTAAGTACCATATCATACGCTTTAGCCCGAACGCTAAGCGGTTCCGTTTCTAAGAGCGGCAAATCTTCATCCATCGGCGCCGTAAATGGATGATGAATTGCGATGTAACGTTGTTGCTCCCTGTCATATTCCAAAAGCGGGAATTCGGTAATCCATAAGAAATTCAGCGCATCTTCCGGAATAAGCCCTAATCGTTTTGCCAATTCCAAACGGAGATGACCAAGAGCATCCGAGACGATCGAGTAGGTATCGGCAACAAAGAACAAGATATCACCGGTCTCGGCTCGTGTACGATCAAGCAGAGCGCTCATTTCTTGTTCTGTAAAGAATTTGGCAATGGGGGATTTTACTCCCTCCTCAGCTAAAACAATCCAAGCTAAACCTTTCGCCCGATAAGTACTGACAAACTTCCCAAGGGCATCAATCTCGCGACGCGGTAGTTCCGAACACCCTTTGGCACAGATGCATTTCACACTCCCGCCGTTAGCCACCGCATTGGCAAACACCTTGAATCCCGTCCTGCCCACCAGATCTCCCACATCAATCAGTTCCATGCCAAAGCGCGTATCCGGCTTATCCGATCCATAACGATCCATTGCTTCCTTATAGGTTAGACGAGGGAAAGGCATAGATACTTCTTTCCCAATCGTTTCTGAAAAAATCCGCACCATTAATTGTTCCATTATAGATTGGATATCTTCTACCTCCACAAAGGACATCTCCACATCAAGCTGTGTAAATTCCGGCTGACGATCCGCTCTGAGATCTTCATCCCGGAAACAACGGACAATTTGAAAATACTTCTCCATCCCTCCAACCATGAGGAGTTGCTTATAGATTTGCGGGGATTGGGGTAAGGCGTAAAATTCCCCTTGGTGGACGCGGCTTGGAACGAGATAGTCCCGAGCTCCTTCGGGTGAGGATTTGATCAGCATCGGAGTTTCGATTTCATAAAAGCCTTGACTGTCAAAGAAATTACGCATAATCTGGGTGACTTGATGCCGAATTTTAAACACAACCTGCATCTCAGGACGGCGTAAATCCAGATAACGGTATTTTAGGCGCACGGTTTCTTCCACATCAACTTGATCCACAAGATAGTAGGGCGGTGTTTTGGCTCCGTTTAAGACCTCCAAGGACTTTGCAATGACCTCAATCTCTCCCGTTGCTAAGCTTGGATTAATCATTCCCTGAGGCCGTGCGATTACTTTGCCTAAAATTGAGACTACATACTCGGAACGAAGGCTTTCTGCAAGGGCAAATCCCTCTCCTATTTTCTCTGGGTCAAAGACAACCTGAACAATACCTGAGCGATCCCGCAAATCGACAAAAATCAATCCTCCATGATCTCGACGTCGCTGAACCCAACCCAGTAAACGAACGACCTCTCCGACTTTACTTAACTCTAACTTCCCATTTTCAACCCGTTCTGAAAATATTGTCATGCCTAAACCCCTCTCCGATACATCTTGATAATTTCCTTGACGGCCGTAATGAGTGGTACCATGGTTTGTTCTCCTAAGGTTAAATCCCGAATGAGGAGCACTTTTTGCTTCAATTCTTCTTCCCCCAAAATGAGAGCATACCTGACACCTTGGCGGTCAGCCGATTTCAGCTGGGTTTTCAAACTTCGACTTAGCAGATCAATACTCACAGGTATACCTTGCGTTCTTAAGGCGCTAAGGAGCGAAAATCCCTCGATCTGGGCTTTCTCACCTAGCGCAATCAACATCGCGAACAACCTTGATTTTCCCTCAGGAAGTAAATTCTGAACCTGGAGCGCTGCTAAGACTCGCTCCAACCCCATGGCAAAACCGAAGCCGGGCGTTGGGGGGCCGCCGATTTCTTCCACCAACCCATCATACCGGCCACCCCCACAGATGGCACTCTGCGCTCCGATTTCTTCCACCATAACTTCAAAAGCTGTCTTCGTGTAATAATCCAGTCCCCGCACTAAGCGCGGATTAACTCGATAAACTACTCCGGCAGCTCCTAATAAGGCAAGCACTCTCCCAAAATGGGTACTGCAGTCCTCGCAAAGGGTATCACAAGTTGTCGGGGCTCCTATCGTAGCAGCTTGACAGTTAGGATTCTTGCAATCTAAGATGCGTAAGGGGTTGCGCTCAAACCGGTCCTGACAGTCCCTACAAAGATCGTCCCGACGTGTGGTCAAAAAATCCTGGAGTTGTGCCCGGTGCTTTGTCCGACAAACCAGACAGCCTACCGAATTAACATGGACTTCAAGCCGGTTCAGTCCGAGTCGTTGATATAAGTTCCACACTAAACTAATCCCTTCTGCGTCAACAACTGCTTGCTCTGCGCCCAACACCTCAACTCCAAATTGGTGAAACTGGCGAAAACGACCACTTTGCGGTCGTTCATAACGAAACATCGGACCAATATAGTACAACTTGACGGGTTGAGGTCGTCCGTAAAGCTTGTCCTCAACATAAGCCCGACAGACAGCAGCTGTCATTTCCGGGCGAAGGGTCATCGAACGGTCCCCTTTGTCTAAAAAGGTGTACATCTCTTTCTTGACGATGTCGGTTGTTTGTCCGACACCCCGCTGAAAAAGTTCCGTTGCTTCAAACATCGGTGTACGAATCTCTTCATACCCATATTCGCGGCAAACGTTCCGCATAGTTTCTTCAAGATATTGCCATCGTTCAACCGTTCCCGGCAGCAGATCCTGGGTCCCTTTGGGACGCTGAATCGCCATATTCCATTCCTCCCTGATCTCTGAATTTTCTTAAATGTTGGCTGATGCCAACTGAAAGTCATTCTTTCTAATAAGTATAAGTACGAAAAAAGTTCCCGTACCTTGCTTATGCAAGGGACGAGAACTTCTCGTGGTGCCACCCTAATTGACGGAATTTTTCCGCCCACTTTCCAGTCGTTAACGAGACTAGCCGCAGTGAAAAATACTCCCTTTTAGGTGTCCTACTGAGTATCTCTCAGGCTTGTTCCAGTCTGGCAAGCCCTCCCTGAAGAAAGAGTGACCCAGGATCTTTCCAAAAGGTAACATGAATATTTTACACATTGTTGTTCAAATTATCTTTTATTCTATTAAGTTAATCGGCATTTGTCAATAAATACACTGAGTCTCCCCAGGAAAACGTCAAAGTCAATGCATCTTATCAATCCTTACGCAAGCGCAGTGGAAGTGCCGGGTCATAGATTGAGTTAATCTTTATGGCAAATGAATTCTTATCCGCAATATCCTGATCAGTTACATAATGAATATCCAAGAGCCCATTTGATTTGTATCCAGTTTTAAGAAAGTTAATTTCGGATAAAGCCATACTCCAACCGTTTAACCAAACGTCAAGCTTTTGCTTTTGTTCAGATGTTCCATCAAAATGAATTAGTAAATCTATATCGCTGTTTAATCGTGCTGTGCAATTATTTGTACTGCCAAACAAATAAATACCCTTTACGGCGAGTTCTTTCATATTAATTTGAGCTGAAATCTGTTCAGCCATATAATGACGCCATTTCCAACCCTGATTTTCCTTTAAATCAATATTATCTTCGGTTTGCATTATGTCTGAATCTTGAGTCAGATTAGATATTGATATATTTTCTAGGTAGGCAACTGCGATTTCCAAGTCAGCATTCATTAGGACAATAAGTTCCTTGTTAATAAAGTTTTCTTCAACATTTATTATTTGATTCTGGTGCAAAAA